>URFQ01000064.1 GCA_900547195.1 uncultured Butyricicoccus sp. | reverse complement strand
TATGGCTAAAAAGGATGATGAATACATGAAAAGCATGACCGGTTATGGCCGTGCGCGGGCCGCGATCGACGGCAGGGAGATCATGGTGGAGCTGCGCGCGGTCAACCACCGTTATCTCGATGTGAACGTCAAGGCGCCCCGGGGGTACGGTTTCCTCGAAGACGCCCTGAAAAAAGCGACCGGCGCGCGGATTTCGCGCGGCAAGGTGGATATTTTTGTGGCGATCACGGATATGGGGGCACAGGAAACAGCGATTGTGCTCAACAAAGAACTGGCGCGCGGCTACCTCGACGCCTTACAGGAGCTGCGCGATGCGTTCCATCTGCACGATGACATTACGGTGATGAGCATTGCACGCATGCCTGACGTGCTTGTGAGCGAGCGGCTTGAGGTCGACGCGGATGCACTGACCGCAGCGGTGCTCGAAGTATTCGCGCACGCGGTGGATGAATTTGACGTGATGCGCGGCCGCGAGGGCGAAAAGATGGCGACCGATGTCAGTGGCCGGATGCAGACCATTCTCGGGCTGGTGGAAGACGTCGAGAAACGCTCGCCTGAGCGTGTGGAGGCTTATCGGGAACGCCTCGAAAAGCGCATGAACGAGATTTTGGCCGACACTATGGCAGACCCGCAGCGCATCCTGACCGAAGCGGCGATTTTTGCAGATAAAACCGCAGTGGACGAGGAAACCGTCCGCCTGCGCAGCCATCTTGACCAGCTTTCACTGATGCTGGAGGATCAAAACCCGGTGGGCCGCAAGCTGGATTTCCTGGTGCAGGAGATGAACCGCGAAGCCAATACCATCGGCTCCAAGGCAAACGATACGGCGATGGCAAACCTCGTGATTGGCCTCAAGGCAGAGATCGAAAAAATTCGCGAGCAGGTTCAGAACATCGAGTAACAGGGGGACGAGATGAAACTTATCAATATTGGCTTTGGCAATATGGTTTCCGCCAGCCGTCTGGTCGCCATCGTCAGCCCGGAATCTGCGCCCATCAAACGTATTGTGCAGGAATCGCGTGACCGGGGCGTACTCATTGACGCGACCTATGGCCGCCGGACCCGCGCCGTGCTCATTACAGACAGCGATCATGTCATCCTTTCGGCGCTTCAGCCGGAAACGATTGCCGGACGTACGACAACGGGCGGGGAGGATGAGGACGATGCGTAAAAAGGGGCGGCTTTATGTATTCACCGGCCCGTCCGGAACCGGCAAGGGGACGATTCTGGGCCGCGTGCTGGCGGAGGACCGAAACGTGTTCCTTTCCGTTTCAGCGACAACCCGTGCGCCGCGCGAGGGGGAACAGGATGGGGTGCATTACTACTTCTTGAGCAAGCCGGAATTTGAGGAAAAAATTGCGCAGGACGCCTTTCTGGAACATGCACAGTATGTGGGGAACTACTACGGCACGCTGGAGGCGC
This sequence comes from uncultured Butyricicoccus sp., assembly GCA_900547195.1. Lineage (GTDB taxonomy): Bacteria > Bacillota > Clostridia > Oscillospirales > Butyricicoccaceae > Butyricicoccus_B. The sequence continues at coordinate 12,944 of URFQ01000064.1, read as the reverse complement.
CGGTCGATGAGCAGCTTAATGCAGGGCGCGACGTAGTGCTGGAAATCGAAGTACAAGGCGCGATGCAAATCCATAAAAAGCGTCCGGACGCGGTGATGGTGTTTGTCGCACCGCCTTCTATGGAGGAACTGGAGCGGCGCCTGTGCGGCCGGGGGACCGAGTCTGAGGAGAAAATCCGCGGGCGTATGGAAACGGCAAAACGTGAGATGACCTATGCCGGGCAGTTTGACTATGTGATCGTCAACGACAACCTGGATATGGCGGTGCGCGATTTGCTTGCGATTTTTACTGCCGAGCGCTGCCGCAATAAATGAGCAAACTATAAATCTTTCGATAAAAAGAGGTAATGAATTATGTTGAAACCTTCCATGAATGAACTGATGAAGCGCGTTGGCAACCGCTATCTGCTGGTCAATCTGGCGGCACAGCGTGCGCGGGACATTTCGCAGGAGGCTGAAGAGAACAACGACCCGCTGCCGGATAAGGCGGTCAAGCTGGCGCTGGATGAGATTGCAGCGGGTACGATTGTGTACGAACCCGGCCCGAAGGCAGAGGAGCCGCAGACCCCGGCAGTACGCGACCTGTCTTCGGGACTGGACATCGATCTCGATTTTGACGAAGCCCTGCTTGAGGATGACGATGAGGAAGCGCCTGCGGAGGACAACGAGGAGCAGTAACATGACGAGCCTGCAAGGAAAATCGGTTGTTTTGTGCGTCACTGGCGGCATCGCCGCGTATAAGGCGGCCGACCTGACCTCGCGCCTGAAGAAAAAAGGCGCGGAGGTGTTTATCATCATGACTCAGTCCGCGACGGAGTTTATTACGCCGCTGACGCTCGAGGTGCTGTCAGGAAACCGGGTGATTGTCGATATGTTCAACCGGGACTTCCCGTGGGAAGTCGAGCACATTTCGCTTGCCAAGCGTGCGGATGTGTTTGTGCTCGCGCCTGCGACGGCGAACGTGATCGGGAAGGTTGCGCACGGCATCGCGGACGATATGGTGAGTACCACGCTTATGGCCACAAAAGCGCCGCTTGTGATTGCGCCCGCCATGAACACAGGCATGTACGAAAACCCGGTCGTGCAGCAGAATTTGGAGATTTTGCGGCGGCGGGGGGCGCGCATGATCGAGCCTGCGAGCGGCAGGCTGGCCTGCGGCGATACCGGCCGCGGCAAGCTGGCTGACCCGGCGGATATCGCGCGCGAAATTGAGTGCGCGGCGACCGAGCAGGATCTTAAGGGGCTGTCCATTCTGGTGACAGCCGGGCCGACCCGGGAAGCAATGGATCCGGTGCGCTTTCTCTCGAACCATTCGACCGGTAAGATGGGCTATGCCATCGCGGAAAGCGCGTTTGCCCGCGGCGCGAAAGTGACGCTGGTTTCCGGGCCTGTTGCGCTCGAACCGCCCAGAGGTGTTTCGGTAGTGCCAGTCACGTCGGCGTGCGACATGCGCGACGCGGTGCTGGCGCGGCTGGATGCGGCCGACTGGGTGATCAAGGCGGCTGCGGTGGGCGATTACCGTCCGGCGCAGGCCGCGGACGATAAAATGAAGAAAAAAAACAGTGAGCTTTCGGTGGGACTCGTTCGCAATCCGGACATTTTGGCTGAAATTGGCGGCAAGAAACGCGCGGCTCAGCTGATCTGTGGCTTTTCGATGGAGACCCGTGATCTTTTAGAGAACTCCCGTGCGAAGCTGATGAAAAAGAACTGCGATATGATGGTTGCAAACAACCTCAAGACTGCGGGCGCGGGTTTTGCGCATGATACCAATGTGGCCACCCTGCTGTACCGCGACGGCTCCTCCGAGCCGCTGACCCTCATGAGCAAGGAAGATCTGGCTGGCATTGTGCTCGACCGCCTGCTCGCAATTTCACAGAAAAAAGGAACCGCAAATGCCTGATCGAATTTGCGCGGTCGCGGTGGATGCCGTGACCTTTGCGATCGATAAATTATATGACTATCTTTTGCCTGCTGACCGGGCGGAGGGCGCGGCGGTTGGAAGCCGCGTCCTTGTGCCGTTCGGCCGGGCCAATAAGCGCTCGGAGGGTATTATTCTGGCCTTTCGGGACGGCGCTTCCCGTGAAAAGCTTAAGGCGGTCAGCGAGGTGCTCGACGATGCGCCCGTGCTCGACGCGTTTCAGCTCAAGCTGGCCGCGTGGATGCGTGAGCGCCTGTATTGCACATACTACGAATGTATTCGCACGATTCTGCCGGCCGGCCTGTGGTTTAAGCGCAAGGATACCTATACGCTGACCGCAGATGCGCAGACCGTGGAAGCGCTCGCGGACGAGGGATTTGGCCGCCTGCTTTCGGTGTTTTCCGAGCAGGGGCAGAGCCGTACGCTTGAGGAAATCAAAACCTTGCTGGACGGCCGCTGCGCCGCCGGGCAACTCGATGAGCTGTGCCGTCGGGGAGTGCTGGCCTACCGCAGCAACATTGCCCGGCGCACGCAGGACAAAACCGAGCGTATGTACCGGCTGGCTGTGGATGCCGGGGAAGCGATGGCGCGTGAAAGCCGCAGACGTTGCAGCCCGGTACGGCAGGATGTGATTTCCTGCCTGTCGGACGGGCAGGCGATGAGCAAGCAGGAGCTGCAATATATGACCGGCGTTTCGGACGCTGTGCTCCGCACGATGGTCAAAAACGGCCTGTTGGAGCAGTTGCGGGAAGAGCGCTTCCGTGCGCCCGACTTTTCGGGCATTGCGCCCGAACCCGCAAAGGAATTGACAAAAGATCAGCGGCAGGTGTATGAAGGCATCCGGACGCTCTTGGAAACGCGGACTGCCGCTGCTGCGTTGCTGCACGGCGTCACCGGCAGCGGCAAAACGCAGGTGTACCTGAAGCTCATTGACGATGTGCTCGCGGATGGCCGCTCGGCCATTGTGCTCGTGCCGGAAATCGGCCTGACCCCGCAGTTTATCCGCGTGTTCGTCGCGCGGTTCGGGGATACCGTCGCAGTGCTGCACTCGGCGCTCAGCGCCGGAGAACGGTACGACAGCTGGAAGAGAATCCGCAGCGGTGCGGCGCGCGTGGTCATTGGCACGCGCTCGGCGGTCTTCGCGCCCACAAAGAACCTCGGCCTTCTTGTCATCGATGAGGAGCAGGACGGCGCGTACCAGTCCGACCGGTCGCCGCGCTATCATGCACGCGATGTAGCAAAGTTCCGCGCGGCGCAGCAGAATGCGCTGCTGCTGCTCGGTTCGGCAACGCCCTCGGTGGAAAGCTACTTCGGTGCGGAAAGCGGGAAGTATCCGCTTTTTTCTTTACCGGAACGCTTTGGCAGCGGCGGGCTGCCGCAGGTGCTGGTTGCGGACATGCGCGGCCTGTCCCGGCAGGGGCTGACTGGTTTGGTCGGCCCGGCGCTGCGGGAGGAGCTTCATAAAAACCTTGCAAACGGCGAGCAGTCTATCTTATTCCTCAACCGGCGCGGCGCAAACCGTGTGATCGGCTGCTCGGTATGCGGCTGGGTTCCGGAGTGCCCATCGTGCTCAACCACCATGACCTATCATTCGGCCAATGGCCGCGCGATGTGCCATTACTGTGGCGCGTCGATCAAAATTCGGGAAAGCTGCCCCGAATGCGGCAGTTCCCATTTGTTTATGGAGACCCCGGGCACCCAGCGCGTCGAAGAAGAACTGCGTACGCTGTTCCCGGGTGCGCGCATATTGCGCATGGATGCGGATACGACCGCGGCCCGGTATGCGCATGAGCAGCTGCTCGCGTCCTTTGGCGCGGGCAGGGCGGATATCCTGCTCGGCACCCAAATGGTGACCAAGGGGCTGGATTTTGAAAATGTGACGCTTGTAGGCGTGCTGGACGCCGATCAGTCGCTCTATGCGCAGGATTTTCGCGCCAGAGAGCGTACATTTTCTCTGATTACGCAAGTGGTCGGGCGCGCCGGACGGCGGAATAAGCAGGGGCGGGCAGTGATCCAGACGTTCAGCCCTGAGCACCCGGTCATCCTCGCCGCGGCACGGCAGGACTATCTTGCATTCTATGAGCGCGAGCTGGAAATGCGGCGCGCGACGCAGTGCCCGCCCATCCGTCAGCTTTTGCTGCTTTCAGCGAGCGGGGAGGACGAACAGGCGGTGTTAAGCGCGCTGTTACGGCTGAAAACCAGGATTTTAAGCTTAATGGAAGGCCAGTTTGCGGATTTTAAGTACCCGGTGCTCGGCCCGGCGGCAGCCAATATCGTGCGCGTCGCGGGACGGTACCGTTATCATTTAACCATACGATGCCCGGATAACAAGCGGCGCAGGATGCTGGTGTCTGGGGTGATGCGGGAGTTTTCCGCAGAGAAACGCAACCGAGGGGTCAGCCTGTTCGCGGATCTGAACCCGGATTCTATGTAAAAGGAGTCATGAATTATGGCGATTCGAAACATACTAGTGGAAGGCGACGAGATGCTGAACAAAAAATGCCGCACCGTCACCGATTTTAACAACCATCTGCACACGCTCATCGACGACATGCGGGAGACCCTGCTGGCATCCGGCGGCGCGGGGCTGGCTGCACCGCAGATTGGCGTGCTGCGCCGCGTGGTGGTTCTGCTGGACATCAACAAAGATCCTGAAGAGATGGTCGAGCTGGTCAACCCCGAGGTGATCGAGATGAATGAGCTTCAGCCGACGATCGAGGGCTGCCTGTCCGTGCCGGGGAAGTATGGCTATGTAGATCGCCCGACCTGGGCCAAGATCCGCGCGCAGGACCGCGATGGCAACTGGTTCGAGCGCGAGGGCGAAGGCATTGTGGCCCAGTGCTTCTGCCATGAAACCGAGCATCTGGACGGCCATCTATATACGGAAAAGGTGACCGAGTACGTGGATATAGAGCAGGTGGAGAAGGAATGAGAATCCTGTTTATGGGGACGCCGGATTTTGCGGTACCGTGCCTGAATCGTCTGCTGGCGGACGGCCACGAGATTGTCGGCGTGCTGACCCAGCCGGACAAACCGCAGGGCCGTAAGATGAAGCTGACCCCTCCGCCGGTCAAGTCGCTTGCGCTGGAGCACGGACTAAGCGTATATCAACCCGAAACGCTCAAAAACGGCGCGATTCAGGAGCTGCTGGACGAGACCCGGCCCGAGCTGATCGTGGTGGTGGCATATGGCAAGCTTCTGCCCGGCTATGTGCTCGATTACCCGGCGCATGGCTGCATCAACGTGCATGGTTCCCTGCTGCCGCGCTGGCGCGGCGCGGCGCCCATCCAGTGGTCGGTGATTGCCGGCGACCGGTACGCGGGCGTGACCACGATGCAGATGGCGCGCGGACTAGACACCGGCGACATGCTGCTGACCTGCAGGACCGAAATCGGCGCGCGGGAGACGGCGGGGGAGCTGTTCGACCGTCTGGCCGAAGCGGGCGCGGCGTTGCTCAGCGAGACCATTGCAAAGCTGGGGGAAATCACGCCGGTACCACAGGACGAAAAACTTGCAAGTTATGCGTCCATGCTGGACAAGGAACTGGCGGTCATTGACTGGAGCAAATCCATGCGCGAGCTTGACTGCCTGATCCGCGGCCTGAACCCGTGGCCGGTTGCGCTGACCACATTGGATGGCTGCCGGATGAAGGTCTATGCCGCCGAGCCGGAGACCCATCGCGGTCAGCCGGGCGAAGTGCTGGAGGCGGATGCGAAAAAGGGGCTGCTGGTCGCCTGCGGGGACGGCGCGCTGCGTCTGACAGAAATCCAGATGGTGGGCGGCAAGCGCATGAACGCCTGTGATTACCTGCGTGGGCATGCCGTCCAAGAGGGGACTATTTTAGGGGCATAAACCAAAGAAAGCAGGGATTTCTATGCCTTATTATTATGGATTTGATTACTATTATCTGGTGCTTGTACTGCCGTGCGTTTTGCTGGCATTCTGGGCGCAGGCCAGGGTAAACTCGACGTTTCAAAAATACTCCCGCGTGTACAGCCGCCGGAACATGACTGGCGCGCAGGCTGCGGCCGCCGTCCTTCGGTCAGGCGGTGTAAACAATGTGCGCATCGAGCGCGTGTCCGGCCACCTGACCGATCATTTTGACCCGCGCGATAACGTGATCCGCCTGTCGGACAGCGTATACAGTTCGACTTCGGTGGCGTCTATTGGGGTCGCCGCGCACGAGGCTGGGCATGCGGTACAGTATGCGGCCGGCTATGTGCCAATGAAGCTGCGTGCAGTGATTATTCCGGCGACCAATCTTGGCTCCATGTTGTCGATGCCGCTGATTTTGATGGGTTTTCTCTTTAATTTTGGCGTTCTCATTACGGTGGGCATCGCTTTTTTCGGCCTGTCCACACTGTTCCAGTTGGTGACGCTGCCGGTCGAGCTGAATGCATCGAACCGCGCGCTGGAGGCCATTCGTGAAGGTGGCCTGCTGTACGACGACGAGTACCCGATGGCGAAAAAGACCCTGTGGGCTGCCGCGATGACCTATGTGGCCGCGTTGGCGGTCTCGCTGGCGCAGCTGCTGCGTCTGATTTTGATTTTCGGAAACCGAGGACGACGCAATGATTAAAAAGAAACCGGCGAACGCCCGCGAAGCCGCGGCATTCACACTGTTTGCCATGGCGGAGGACGGCGCATGGTCGGATGGGGCGCTGCATCATTTTCTGGAGCGCGCCCGGCTCAGCGAGCGCGACGCGGCGCTCGCCGCGCGGCTGGCGTATGGAACCCTGCAAAACCGCAGCATGTGCGACTTTTATTTGTCAAACTATTCGAAAATCCGGCTGAGTAAGATTGCGCCGCGTGTGCTCGATGTGTTGCGTATGACGGCCTATCAGCTCACCATGCTCGACCGTATTCCAGCGCACGCCGCCGTGGGTGAGGCGATCAATTTGATCCGCAAATACTGCCGGGCCGACCCCCGCACGGTCGGCTTCGCCAACGGTGTGCTGCGCGCCATCGCGCGGGATTCTGAGGCGGACCTGCTGCCGCGGCTGGACTGCCCGGACAAAGAAAGCTATTATGCGCTGCGATATAGCCACCCGGAGTGGTTTATCCGCTATCTGAGCGAACAGTTCGGGCAGAAGGAAGCCGAACGCATTGCGGCTGCAAACAATGAAGCCGCGCCGCTTTCGGTGCGTGTGAACCGCCTGCAGCTCACCCCCAATACCGCTGCGGAACGGCTTGCGGCGGATGGCTTTGCAGTCACGCCGCATGAAACCATGGAGAACATCCTGCTGTGCAGCGGCGGCGATATCACTGCGCATCCGCTGTTTCAAGAGGGGAAGATTACCGTGCAGGATGCGGCGAGCGCGGCTTGTGTGGAGGTTTTGAACCCGCAGCCGGGTGCAAAAACGCTTGATTGCTGTGCGGCGCCGGGCGGAAAGACCTTTTACATTGCCGAACGCATGGAAAACACCGGCGAGGTGGTATCCTGCGACGTCTATGAACATAAACTGGAAATCATCCGGGCGGGCGCCGGGCGCCTTGGCCTGTCGAATATAAAAACACGGCTGGCAGACGGCCGGGTGCGGCAGGATCAACTTGCCGGCTCGGCGGATTATGTCCTGTGCGATGCGCCCTGCTCCGGGCTGGGGATTATTCGAAAAAAACCGGAAATCCGATTTAAAACCGATGCCGAGCTGGCGGGTCTGCCTGCAATCCAGGCGGCGATCCTGGGAAATTGCTGCGGCTATGTGAAACCGGGCGGTACGCTGGTCTACTCGACCTGCACGGTGCTGAAGCGGGAAAATGAGGATGTTGTGGGCGGCTTCCTAGCGGAGCATCCGGAGTTTTCCCTGGAGCCCTTCACCCATCCGGTGTGCGGCGATACCGAAGGGATGATTACCCTGCTTCCGCACCGGAATCAGACCGACGGCTTCTTCATTGCAAAGCTAAGGAGAACACAATGAGCGAACATACCAAACCGGAAATCAAAAGCCTTGATTTGGACGAACTGCGCACCGCGCTGACCGAGATGGGTGAAAAGCCCTTTCGGGCGAAACAGATTTTTAAATGGCTGCACACGCCGGTGGAATCGTTCGATGAGATGAGCGACCTGTCGAAGAATCTGCGCATGCGGCTAAACGATCGGTTTGCACTGACCGTGCCGCATGTCGAGCGCAAGCAGACGTCTAAAATAGACGGCACCGTGAAATATCTTTGGCGCATGCGCGGTGGGGACTGCGTAGAAAGCGTCCTGATGCGTTACGAACATGGCAACACGGTCTGCGTATCTACACAGGTCGGGTGCCGTATGGGCTGCAAGTTTTGTGCCTCCGGCCTGTTTGGCCTCAAGCGGAACCTGTCGGCGGGCGAGATTTTGGATCAGGTACTGTTTGCACAAAAAGATTCCAACGTAAGAATCAGCAATATTGTGCTGATGGGCACCGGGGAACCGCTGGATAATTACGACAATGTGCTGAAATTTTTGCATTTGGTGTCATGTCAGGAAGGAATTAACATCGGGCAGCGCCATATTTCCTTGTCAACGAGCGGATTAGCTGATAAAATAGAGAAGTTGGCAGATGAGAAATTGCAGATTACGCTTTCCATCTCCCTGCATGCGCCGGACAACGAAAGCCGGGGAAAGATTATGCCGGTAAACCGCAGTTATCCAATCGAGCGGCTGATGCAGGCATGCAATTATTATTTTGATACGACCGGGCGGCGTATTTCCTATGAGTATGCCATGTCCCGAGGAATCAGCGACCGCCCGTGGCAGGCCGAGCGTTTCGCCGCGCTCCTGAAAGGCCGGCCGGGGCATGTGAACCTGATCCCGCTCAATCCGGTCAAGGAAAGCGCAGTGCAGCCGTCCACGCGGGAGGCTGTGCGCCGCTTCCAGCAGATTTTAGAAAAAAACGGCGTCACCGTTACGGTGCGCCGCCGTTTGGGACCGGATATTGACGCGGCATGCGGCCAGCTGCGCCGCAGAACCCTAGAAGAAGGTGATGCAAAATGATAGCCTACGGCAGCACAAACAAAGGCATGGTGCGCCCGACCAATCAGGATAACTATGCGGTCGAGCTGTTTGATCAGGCGGATGCTGCGCTGCTTGTCGTATGTGACGGCATGGGAGGCGCCAGCGCAGGCAATGTTGCCAGCCGGTATGCCATTGAACGCTTTGTCGAGGAAGTCCGGCAAGAAATCCAACCCGGCATGGACAATACATACATGGAGGATCTGCTCCGTGTGGGCGCGCAGTACGCCAACCAGTCGGTGTTTGAGCTTTCCAATCAAAATCCGGAATTCCGCGGCATGGGGACTACGCTGGTCGGCGCGTTGGTACAGGGGGAGAACGCCGTGCTGGTGAATGTGGGCGACAGCCGCGCGTACCTGCTGCGGGACGGCGGGGTGTGCCAGCTCACGGAAGACCATTCTTATGTGCAGGAAATGGTGCGCAAAGGAAAACTCACACCCGAACAGTCGCGCAACCACCCACACAGAAACCTCATCACCCGTGCCATTGGCGTGGATACCTTTGTGGACAGCGATTTGTTTGATTATACCCTGGGGGAGGATGACGTGCTGCTGCTGTGCTCGGACGGCCTGACCGGCATGGTGGAGGACAGCGAGATTGCACGCGTCATCAGGGATGCCGCGACGCTGGAGCAGGCGGCGGGCAATCTGATTGCCTCAGCCTGCGAGAATGGCGGCGCGGATAACATTACCGTGGTTCTGTTTCGCCGCGGCGGCTCAGCGGAATAAGGAGAGAGTAATACTATGGATAAGTACATTGGAACCCTGCTCGGCGGGCGATATGAAATCCTGGAAGTGCTCGGCGTCGGCGGCATGGCGATGGTGTATAAGGCGCGCTGCAGGGTGCTCAACCGCTTTGTAGCGATCAAAATCCTGAAAGAAGAATTTGCGCAGGACGAGGAGTTCCGCCGCCGGTTCTACAATGAATCACAGGCGGTTGCCAAACTGTCGCACAACAATATTGTGGCTGTGTACGATGTTGCGCATTCGGACGGTATCGACTATATTGTCATGGAGCTCATTGACGGCATTTCACTGAAGGAGTATTTGCAGAAAAAGGGGCATCTATCCTGGCAGGAGACCGTGTTTTTTGCCCAGCAGATTGCACGCGCGCTGGAGCATGCGCATTCTCGCGGCATTATCCATCAGGACATCAAGCCGCATAATATTATGCTCCTGCGCGATGGCACGGCAAAAGTCACCGATTTTGGCATCGCCCGCCTGGAGAGCAATCAGGAAACCCGCGTCATGCAGGAGGCCATTGGCTCGGTGCACTATATCTCCCCCGAACAGGCCAAGGGTGGCGCGATCGATTCACGTACCGACCTGTATTCGCTCGGTGTGGTCATGTACGAGATGTTGACCGGCAAACTGCCGTTTGAAGGCGATTCGGCGGTAGCGATTGTGATGCAGCATATCAATTCGGTGCCGATGATGCCCAGCGAACTGGTGAACGGTATCCCGAAGGGGATGGACGACATCGTGATGCACGCCATGTGCCCGAATGTCTCCAAGCGCTATGCGACCGCCCAGCAGCTGTACAATGATCTCGAACGCATTAAGCTGAACCAAAACGTAGCCTTTGGATATCATGAGCATGATGTACGCGGCGACGCGCCGCTGCTGGATGAGACCCGGACGATCTCTTATCAGCGCGGAATGTCTTCGGCATCCGCAGGCAGCGCTGTGCCGCGTTTTGAGGATGATATTGCTCCAAAGCGTCAGCCGCAGCGCCGCAGCAATACGGCCCCCACGCGCGAAGATGAGGAATACGCACCACGCCGCCGGCGCAGGAAGAAAAAATCCTTTGGTGAAAAAATCAGCGAGTCGCCCGCGGCGATGGCCGGCGTAGCGGTTGCGGTGTTTGCCGTGATTGCCGTTTTGGTTGGCGCCATGCTTTTGTTTTCGGGCGGCAGCAAGAAAATCGCAGTGCCGAACTTTATCGGCATGGATTACGAGATGGTTCTGGAAAAAGCGGACACCGATTATAAAGACTTCCTGATTGAAGTCGCGGATGAGAAAAAATACGATCCGGACTATCGGGAAGGCGAGGTCATCGAACAAAATCCCAAAGAGGGGAGCAAGGTTGCGGTTGGCAGTAAGATCATCCTGACGGTATGCGGCGCCGAAGAGGATTCCAACAAGGGTGACGAAAAAGACGGCTATAAACTGATTGACTTCTCCGATACCAAACTGAGCGAGGTCGAACGCCTGCTGGATCAAAACGACATCCCATACACCACGGAGGAAGAATATGACGATCAAATTGAAGACGGCTACGTCATCCGCACCAATCCAGGCGAGGGTAAGACGGTTACCAAAGACGATACCGTGACCATCTATGTCAGCAAGGGCAAAAAACCGGAAACGGTGAAAATGCCGACGCTGACTGGCAAGACGCTGGATGACGCCAAGGCGATGCTGGATTCTTATGGCCTTACGCTTGCGGATACGCAGGAAGAGGAGAGCGAGGAATACCCGGTCGGCCAGGTCTGCCGGCAGTCGGTTTCCAGCGGCACGCAGATCAAGAAGGGGGCGTCGGTCGTCCTGTATATCTCGACCGGTAAAAAGCAGGAGCAAGGCGGCGATACGCCGTCGACCGACCCGGGGACGAGCGAACCCAGGAAAGGCACCGCAGGTGTCACGGTGACCCTGCCGGATGCGGAGTCCTCCCATGTCAAGATTTACGATTCGAATGGCAACCTGCTCGCGGAAAAGACGTTTGCCCCATCCGGCGGCACACAGACAATTACTGTGGAAGGCCCGGAGGGCGACGCGATGCTCGATGTTTGGGTCGACGGCACGAAAACCTCGACCCCCGTGACGTTTAATTAAAGGAGCGACGTTTTGGAACTCACCGGAACGATTTTAAAGGGCATCGGCGGTTTCTACTATGTAGATACCGCCGATGGCGTTATCGAATGCAAAGCGCGGGGAAAATTCCGCAAAACCGTGGGCAAGCCTGTGGTTGGCGACCGGGCGACAGTCGGTATGCAGCCGGACGGCACCGGGTATCTGATGGAGATCGCGCCGCGCCGCAATCAGCTGATCCGTCCAGCGCTGGCGAATATTGACCTGCTGGTCGCGGTTGCATCGGCTGCCCCGCCGGTTACCGATCCGTTTTTGATCGACAAAGTACTTGCCATTGCAGAAAACAAAGGAATTGAGGCGCTGGTTGTCGTGAATAAGACCGATTTGGACGATGGCGCGGAGCTGGCCGCAAGCTATGAACTTGCTGGTATCGGCGTACTTGCGGTCAGCGCGGAGACTGGAGAAGGCGTAGATAAGCTGCGCGTTCGCATTGCAGGGAAAACTGCGGCGTTTGCCGGGAATTCCGGCGTGGGAAAATCCAGCCTGCTCAACCGTCTGCTGCCCGGCTTTGGCGCTGAGGTCGGCGCGATTTCCGGCCGCATCGGCCGCGGACGCCACACCACGCGGCATATTGAACTGGTGCCGCTGGACGGAGGCTATCTGGCCGATACGCCGGGATTTTCTTCCTTTGATACCGAGCAGATGGATTTGGTGCTGCGTGAGGACTTGCAATATGCGTTTCGTGAATTTGCGCCCTATATCGGGCAGTGTAAATTCACTGGCTGCGCACACGTTAAGGAAAAGGGCTGCGCGGTGTTGGAAGCCGTGGAGGCGGGCAAGATCGCCCGCAGCCGCCATAAAAGCTATGTGAAACTCTATGAAAGCGTAAAGGATTTGAAACAATGGGAACTTGGGAAGGGCGCAGGGCACTGATTCTCTCCGCCGCGCCGTGCGAGGATTTGGAATATGTGCGCGTTTTTTTGCGGGAAAACCCGGGATGCCTTGTCCTCTGCGCAGACGGCGGCATGAAATATGCCGGGCAACTCGGTATTACGCCGGATGTGGTGGTGGCGGATTTTGATTCCAGCCGCGAGGCAATCGCGTGCCGTGAGCTTGTGCGTCTGACGCCGGAAAAAGACGATACCGATACGCAGCACAGTGTTTCGCTTGCCATCGAACGCGGCTGCAAAGATATTACGCTGGCCTGCGCGACCGGCGGGCGGCTTGACCAC
>URFQ01000063.1 GCA_900547195.1 uncultured Butyricicoccus sp. | reverse complement strand
CCACCTTCTCCGCCATGGGGGACGACGGCGTGATGGGATAGATCGCGGCAACTTCGGTAAAAGCATAGGCGGAATAGGCCGCCGCCGTGTTGCCGTCCATCACAACATACTTTTTTCCCATTGCTATGATTCTTCCTTTCTTTTCAATCTGTACCGACGGACGGCTTTTTACCGCCATCTGCAAAAGATGTGTTATCTCTGAACACGGCCGGAGGCGTTGCCGCCAGCCAGGCTCTCTACCTCGGAGATGGAAACCAGATTAAAATCATGCTCGATGGTGTGCTTCAGGCAGGAAGCCGCAATGGCAAAGTTGATGGCCTTCTGGCTCTCATAGCCGCTCATCAGCGCATAGATCAGGCCGCCGCCGAAGCTGTCGCCGCCGCCCACGCGATCCACGATATCAATGCGATAGGTGGGGGAGAACACGGCTTTGCCGTCGCTGTACAGCATGCCGGCCCAGTCGTTGACAGAGGCCGAAATGCTGCCGCGCAGAGTGATGGCGACTTTTTTCAGGCCAAAGCGCCCGGCCAGCTGGCAGGCCACGCTGACATAACCCTCATGGCTGATTTTCCCGGCGTTCAGATCCGTATCGGCGGCAGCAATGCCGAACACGTCCTTGGCATCCTCTTCGTTGGCAATGCAGACATCCACATAGGGCATCAGCCTGCCCATGGTTTCGCCGGCCTGCTCCCGGCTCCAGAGCTTTTTGCGAAAGTTCAGGTCGCAGCTGACGGTGACGCCCATCTCTCTGGCGGTTTTGCAGGCTTCGAGGCAGATCGCAGGCAGATTGCCTCCCAGCGCAGGCGTGATGCCGGTAAAATGGAACCAATCGGCGCCCTGGAAAATGCGCCCCCAGTCGAAATCAGAGGGCTGCGCCAGCGCAATCGCGGAGTTTGCACGGTCATAAATCACCTTGGAGGGACGCTGGGACGCGCCCTTCTCCACAAAATAAATACCAAGGCGGTCGCCGCCGCGCACCATCATGCTGGTGTCAACGCCATAGCGGCGAAGTTCGTTCACCGCGCACTGGCCGATCTCGTGGGCGGGAACCTTGGACACAAACGCGGCATCGACCCCGTAGTTGGCCAGAGACACCGCCACGTTGGCCTCGCCTCCGGCATAGGTGGCCTCAAATTCCTCCGACTGGACGAAGCGCAGGTATCCTTTGGGGTTCAAGCGCATCATGATCTCGCCAAAAGTAACAATTTTCATGGGAACGCCCTCCTTTTCATTTTTTAACGGGAAACGGTCTTGTGTCATGCATTGTGCGCAATTTCCACCAGCTGGCGCGCCACGCCGGTGATCTTCCCGAATTCGCCGGCCTCAATCCATTCCCTGTTTGCCAGATTGCCGCCGACACCCGCGCCGCACATGCCGGCTTTCAGGAAATCCGCGAAGTTCTTCTCGCTGACGCCGCCCACGGCGAGCAGCTTAATGTGGCTCAGCGGCGCACGGATCGCCTTCACGTAATCCGTGCCCAGGTTCGCGGCAGGAAACAGCTTCACGTACTCTGCGCCGCACTCGTGCGCGTACTCAATCTCTGTGGGCGTCATCGCGCCCGGCATTGCCACCATGCCCAATTCAACGGTACGGCGGATCACGTCCGCATTGGTGTTGGGCGCGATGGTATAGCTGCCTCCGGCCTGAGCGGTCAGCTCGACCTGCTTCACAGTCAGGACCGTACCGGCGCCGACCAGCATCCTGCCCGGGTATTTCCCGACGATAGCGGCAATGCAATCGGCCGTCTCCTCGTCGGAAGAGGGAGCTTTCGGGTTAAAGGGTACTTCCATCAGACGGACGCCACCCTCGTACAGGGCGTCCGCAACCTTCAGGCACTTTTCCCTGCTGACGCCCCGGACAATGGCAATCACTTTCTCCCTGTCAATCTGTTCCTTGATCTCTGCAATCGTCATGATAACCTCCCGCTTTCACACATTGTGAAAATAATTCTCAAAATACATTTTCCCGGCTGCGCACTATTCCCGCCGCAGCGCCTCCTGAGAACCGGCGCTCCAGGCTGCCGCTTACAGGTTCTTCATGTCCATGACAGCGCCCTCAGCGCCGGAACCTGCCAGCTTACAGTACAGGCTCAGCCAGCCGCGGGTAAATTTGGGGGCGGGCGCCTTCCACCGGGCTCTGCGGGCGGCCATCTCTTCATCGCTGACCAGGACGTTCAGGGAGCGTTCTTCCACGTCGATAACGATCCGGTCGCCGTCACGCACCAGGGCAATGGTGCCGCCCTCGGAAGCCTCGGGAGAAATGTGGCCGACAAAGCAGCCGTTGTTGGTGCCGGAGAAGCGGCCGTCGGTGATCAGGGCGGTGGAGCTGGACAGGCCGCGGCCGTACAGGTATTTCATCGCCTTATACATCTCCCGCATGCCGGGGCCGCCCTTGGGACCCTCGTAACGAATGACCACGACATGGCCGTCGTGAACCCTGCCGGCCAGAATCGCCTCCTCGGCCTCCTCCTCGGAGTCGAAGCAGATGGCCTCGCCCTCGAAGTGATGCAGGCTCTTGTCAAACGCGCCCGGTTTTGTGATGCCGGTGCCGGGAGCCAGATTGCCGCGCAGAACGGCCACGCCGCCGGTAAAGCCGAAGGGATTGTCCAGGGTGCGGATGGTGCGGCCGGTGTTGGGATACAGGTATCTGTGCGCGGCGATGTTCTCGCCGATGGTGTGCGCGGTGACCGTCATCTGATTGTAATCCAGCTGTTCGCCGGTCATGTTCTGCATCATGCGCATCACGCCGCCGTCCTTGAAGAAGTCGATGACGTTGAAGTTGCAGGCGGGGTTCATCCTGGCGATCTGCGGAGTGATCCGGGACAGCGCGTCAAACTCAGCCAGGACGTCGATGTCCAGCTCCGCCTCGTGGGCAATGGCAATTAGATGCATGACGGCGTTGGTGGAGCCGCTCATAGCCATGCAGGCCTTGATCGCGTTGCGGATGCTGCCGTTCGTGATGATCTTTCGGGAGGTAATCTCCTTTTCGACCAGCTCCATGATCTTGATGCCGGTCTCCTCGGCCAAAGCAAGACGGCGCGCGGAAGTTGCCGGCGCCAGGCTGGCGTCGGGAAGGGTCATGCCCATCGCCTCGGCCAGGGCGCACATGGTGTTGGCGGTGCCCAGATAAGAGCAGGAGCCGCAGCCGGGGCAGGCGGTATCCTCCAGAGAGACATACTCCTCTTCCGTAATTTTGCCGGCGGAGAGCATGCCGTAGGCTTCGGTGCTGGACGTCTGGTCGGATTCGCGGCCGTCAAACACCTTGCCGCCCTCCATGGGGCCGCCGGGCAGCATGATGCAGGGAATATCCAGGCGGGCAGCCGCCATCAGCATACCAGGGACGATCTTATCGCAGGAGCCCAGCAGAACCAGCGCGTCAAACTGATTGATCTGCGCCATGGTTTCCACGGAGTTGGCGATAATTTCCCGATGCGGCAGAATATAGTGCATGCCGACATGGCCGTTTGCCATGCCGTCGCAGCCGCCGATGACGCCGAATTCCACAGGGGTCCCGCCGGCGCGGTAGACGCCGTCGCGGACGCGCTGCGCCACCTGACGCAGGTTGAAGTGGCCGGGGTCGGATTCGCTCCAGGAGTTGGCGATGCCGATGACAGGCCGGGTCAGGTCATCCGAGGTAAAGCCCATGGACTTGTAAGTCGCGCGATAGTACTGATTGCTGAGGCCAGTCAAAAACTTTTTGCTGCGTTCCATAAGTATTCTCCTTATGCTATCTCAATTTCAAAGCCGGAGCCATTCCCGGGGATTTTTCCAAACCTGTTCCGATCCATGCCGGAAATTCCGCAGGCGCTCGCGGGCAGGGTTGAAAGATCAATCCTCCGCCGGGGACAGCCGCTTTGCGTACCCCTGAATCAGGGGCAGCAGTTCCGTGAGCTTCTTGCTCAGGGCGACGGCGCTTTCCTGCGCCATGCCGACGCAGATTGCGTCGTCGGCCATCATGATCTTGAGCACACCGATCGACGCGCCATTGTCAAAAGAGAGATTCAAAATGGCGTTAAGAGGCACGCTCTCCATGCGGGTGCGCCAGAACGGCCGCATCTGTGCCATGATAATGCGCTTGTTCGTAAATGCATACGCAAAATTCCGCTGGTGAGCAGACATGCTGTGGAACCGGTGCAAGCCGATAAAGGCCAGATAAGCGGATTCCTCCGCTTCCAGAGCCTTTTCCACCAGGCGAAAGCTTTGGATGCCCCAAGAACGGCTGATCCCCTTGCCAAAATTGTGGGCGCAGCTGTATGTATACAAATCCTCCGCTTCCCGCATATGGACTTTCTGCTCCATGGGAATGCCTCCTTAGCCAATCGTTTTTCCGGGGGGCTGGCCCGTCATCCGCCGGGCCAGCCCGGCCGTTATGGACTTCCTGAATTGCAGCGCCGGAAATCAGCCCTCCGCAGCGTCCAGAAGACTCATAATCTCAGAACCCGTTTCCTGCGCGATCATGTCCCGGATGTGGGCGGTCTTCGCCACAAACTCGGCCTTCGCTTCGTCGGTCAGATAGGTGACCTCAATGCCGTAATCGTCGATGCAGGACTGCAGGTTTTCGGCAGCCGCCTTGCGGTTGATGGCCTTTTCCTCCTCGCCGAAAGCCTGCGCAGCCTCGCTCAGGATGTTCTGGGTGTCAGCGTCATAGGTATCCCATATCTTCTTGGACATATCGAACAGGAAGGGGCTGTAGATATGGTTGGTCATGGTGATGTAATCCTGGACTTCCTGGAACTGATAGCTGTAGAAGTTCGCGATGGGGTTCTCCTCGCCGTCAACAGTGCCCTGCTCCAGCGCGGTGTACAGCTCGGAAGAGGACATCGGAGTGGCAGCGGCGCCCAGGCTGTTCCACAGCTCCTGATGGAACTTGTTCTCCATGGTACGGATTTTCAGGCCGGCGACATCGGCGGCGGACGCGACAGCGTGTTTGCTGTTGGTCAGCTCGCGGAAGCCGTTCTCGTTCCACGCAAGGTTAATAATGCCCTTGTCGGCCAGCTTGGCGTTCAGATAGTCGCCGACCTCGGAGGCCAGGACACGGTCAGCCTCTTCCTCATCCTCGAACAGGAAGGGGATGTCAAAAATGCCCAGCTCAGGCACATAGCCGACCAAGGGCGCGGTGGAGGTGTTGTTGATCTCCAGCTGACCGGCGACGACCATCTCGGTAGCGGTGGTATCGTCGCCCAGCTGGGCGCCGGAATAAACCTCAACGCCGATGTTGCCATTGGAATTGTTCTCAACCATGGGGGCGAACACGGACAGCTGCGCCTTGACGCCGGGAGATGTCTCCCCCGCGCCGTTGGAAACCTTCACAACGATGGGATTGGTTTTGCCCTGGGTCTCGGCAGAGGAGCCGTAGGCGCCGACCTTACCGCCCTCAGAACCAGAGCCTGAGACGGAACCGGCGGCACTGGAACCGGAACTGGCGGGCCCGGTTGCAGCCAGGCCGCAGCCGGCCAGGGAAGCTGCCATGGTCGTGGCCAGCAGCATCGTAAGAACCTTCTTTTTCATGGGTGTTTCCTCCTAAACAGAAATATTTAAATGAACGGGAAGTGCCCGCGCATTCCAAAAGGGAAATATCAGCCCAGAACGTTGGGCACGAACAGGATCAGCTCGGGGAACATGGTGATAATGATCAGCACCAGGTACATCACGCCGATGAAGGGCAGGCTTGCCTTGATCAGGTCCATCAGCTTGATCTTGGCCAGGGAAACGCCGCAGTACAGCACGTTGCCTACCGGAGGCGTCGCCAGGCCGATGCAGAGGTTCGCCACCATAACGACGCCGAAGTATACAGGATCCAGGCCGAAGCTCTTGGCGATAGGCAGGAGGATCGGGGTCAGGATCATGATGGCGGGGCCCGAGTCCATGACGCAGCCGACCAGGATCAGCAGCAGGTTCACCAGCAGCATAAACGCCACGGGGCTGTTGGTGATGGCCAGAATGGCTTTCGCCAACAGCTGCGGGATTGCGCAGGTCGTGACCATATAGGCGGCGACCTGGGCGGCGCCGACGACGAACATCATGATTGCGGTGGACTTCATGGCGTTCACCATCAGCTCGGGCCATTCCCTGAGCTTGAACTCACGATACACAAGGCCGGAGACGAGCAGCGCATACAGGACGGCCAGCGCGGCGGTCTCGGTAGCGGTGGCGACGCCGGTAACAATGCAGAGGATGATGAACAGTGGCAGGCAGATGGCCAGGAACGCTTCTTTGGTGGCCTTGCAGATGCCGGACAGGCTGGTCTTGGGTCCAATCGGATAGTTACGCTTGCGGACATGGAAAAACCACGCGATCATCAGGCCGATGCCGATCAGGATACCGGGGACAATGCCACCCAGGAACAACGCGGAGACGGAGACCTCGGCGCAGACGCCGTAGAAGATCATCTGCGTGGAGGGCGGAATAATGGGGCCGATGCAGCCCGCGGAGCAGATAATGCCGGTGGCCTTGCCCTTATCATAGCCGGCGCCCTCCATGATCGGCAGCATCATGGAGCCGACCGCGGTCGTATCGGCCACCGCAGAGCCGGACACACCCGCGAAAATCATGGACGCCAGGATGCCTACATACCCCAGGCCTCCCTTGAAACGGCCCAGCACCGAGTAGGCGAAATCGACGATCCGGCGGGAAATGCCGCCGCGTGTCATGATTTCACCCGCGATCATGAAGAAGGGGATTGCCAGCAGGGGCACGCTGTCGGTGCCGTTGACAAACTTTTGCGCCAGCGCAAATACAGACCATGCAGAGGGGCGGCTCATAGCCTGCGTGAGCATCATGAAAAAGCCGGTGCCGACCAGGGAAAACGCAATGGGGACGCCAATAATAACCAGGCCGAACAGGGCGATCAAAAATACAGCTAACATGTTTATTCAGCCTCCTTGCTTTTCTGGCCTTCGCTTTCCAGTTCTTCTCTGCCGGCGGTAATGATCCTGGCCAGCTTTGCCAGCGTCTGGAGAAACATATAGCCAAAGCCGATGGGCGCGCAGAGGTAGACCGCGCCCTTGGGGATGCGGAGCGCGGAGGTCAGCATGGGCCAGGTGCCCTTCACCAGCTCAACGCCGCCGACAAACAGGGTGCCCAGCATCAGGAGCATCAGCAGCATGGCGATGACCTCCACAATCTTGCGGGGGATTCCCCGGAACATTTCCACGATAAAATCCATCCGCATGTGTTCGCCATGGAGGCCTGCGTTGTTCGTCAGGATCGCGCCCAGGAAGGTCACCCAGATGAACAGGAAACGGCAGGCCTCTTCGGACCAGGAAATGCCGGAATGGAAAACATAGCGCAGGATGACGTTCATGATCACGAGCACGGTCATCAGGGTGCCGAAGGCAATCAGAACGGCCTTGATAAATGTCATCAATCCACTGTTGATTTTTTTCAGAACATGCATCTTTTTTCAGTCCTTTCTTTTTAGTTTTGTGACAGCCTTAGCGGCGGCTTATCACCGGAAAAAAAGCCGGGTTTTTCAGTGGACAGCGTCGATCAGCCGCTGCACGGCCGACTGGCTGCACAGGAATACGGGCTGCCCGTTTACCGCCACGCCGCAGCGGCGGCCCTCGAGAACATAGAAGGCATAGGCCGTCGTCTGTGCGCTCCCGCCGGCATATCCGGCCTGAACCGCAGCCTCGATCAGGAGTTCTCCCTGTCCCGCGCCGTTCCATTCCCCCTGAAGGGTGATGCGGTTCAGCGCGGTGTAAACGCCGTTCTGGAATTCCCCAAGGGGCTGCTCCGCTCCATCCAGCGTCACGCAAAGCGCAGGCGGCGTGCCGGAAAGCTGATAGACGCGGCCTCCGATCTGTAGGGATATTAAGTTCCCCATGGGGATGTCCACCAGTTTTTGCCCTACTACCTGCAATGCGGTGTCATGGAAGAAGGACAGGTTCGCCGTAGGCGCGAGCATGGCCAGGCCGGTGTCCTCGCGCAGGACATACGTGCCGGAACCTTCCTGCCTGCCCACCCGGATCACTGCGGCGCTGCCGTCCTGATAGGTCAGTGTGAAGCAATTGCTGCGATCCGCCAGGGCGTAAACCGAAAGATCCTCCGGCTCAGGGACGATCCCCGTTCCTTCCAGCTCGCGCAGGGGCGTCAGAATCTCGTCCCGCGCCTGATTGATTCCCAAAACCAGGGAATAGGGCTCCTCCATGGAAAACACCGCCGTACCGCCGTCCTCGGAAGCGGAATCCAGCCGAAGCGTATAGACCGTTTTTCCCTCCCGCTGCACGGTGACGCTGCGCAGGCTGCACACGCCGTCCCCTTCCAGAGAAGGATACAGGCTCCGGTCAAAGAAACGATCCACACGATCCAGAAACAGCTGCGCATAGGCGCGATCCATAACGAATACCCGCGTGTCGCCGCTGAGGCAGGCGTAGCAGCCCTCGCCGTCCGGGGTGGCGCTGCCGACGAGGAAAAGGACGCCGTCCTGCTTCGTATCCTGCAACAGGATCTCCGCCCGCGGCTCCGTCAGCCCATACTGGGGATCGGAAGCATCCGCCCCCTCCAGCAGGCGCTTCATGGGCAGCCGGTATACGGTGTTGAAGAAATTTGCCACTTCCCTGCCGTCGGCTTCCAGATGGACGTTGCCTGAGACGTAGTACGCACCGTTGGCCGCGGCAAGCGCCACGCTGCCGGTGTCATTTTCCACGCTGGCCAGAAGCAGTTCCTCCGGCGCAGCGTAGTTGGTAAAATAATAGATCGGGGTTCGGCCGGCCGCCGCCTCGCCGCGGCCCGCAAAGGTCAGCAGCAAGGTGGCCGCGATACAGGACGCCAAAGCCGCGGTCAGCCCGAACAGCATTTTTTTCGTCGCTTTCATGAGTGCCTCCGCTTCAGGAACACACCAACGCCCGTCAACAGCAGGCCCGCCGGCAGCGCCACGAGAAAGACCGCCGAAAACAGCAGCAGCGCCGTCCGGGAGACAGAAAGGCTGTCCGCCGTCAGATTTTTCGTCTGAATATTCAGCGTTACTTCATTATCCGTCATATAAGAGAGAATTTGCAGCACGAAATCGGCGTTGCCCAGGCTCCCGGTTTCCAGATAGCCGTCCTGGTAAAAGCCCGTGCAGGCGACGGCAAATACATACTGGGTATCGCTCTCGCCATCGCTGTTGGTAAAGCTGCGTTCACCGGTAGCGGCCAGAGTGAAGGGGCCCGCGGCGTCCTCCGCGCTCTGCGTCAGCGTACTCATAGACGCGAAATCCTTGGCATAAGAAGAAGATGTGGAGCGCAGCACCGCGTTGGTAATGCTCGCGTTGGCGTTGGACAGCTCCAGCGCCCGGCACTCCGGCAGCACCAGATAGGTGGAATGCTCGGAAAACCAGACATTGATCATGCTCACGCCGAAGTTCGGGATAATATTCAGCGGGCTGTCCATCTGCTGCCGGGGCTCCAGCACGACCTGGTCGGTGACGGTAATCCCCCAATCGGCCAGATAGCCGTCCAGATTGGGCAGGCTGTCCACCTCTGGGTCACGGAACACGCACAGGCTTCCTCCCCGTTCCATAAATGCATCCAAAGCCGCCAGTTCCGCCCCGGAAAAATCACGCCTCGCTCCGGCGATGACCACGACATCCACATTGCTGCCAATGGCGTCCACGCCCAGCACCACTTGGGACGTCTCGTAGTTGCTGTTCGTCACAAGATCCTTCAAAGCCCCGCTGCCGTCTTCGGAATGCCCCGCCGTAAAGGCCACACCGGGGCAGCTCTGCCCGCTGACCGCTACGACGGCTGAGGTCAGCATAGTCTCGGCCTTCAGGCCCGTGAGGGAATATCTCTGGCTCCCGTCCTCGCCAGAGGCGGTGTGGATCTCGTAAAGCCCGCTCCACGGGAGAAAGCGGGACTGAACGCCGCAGGTCACCAGGATCCCATCCGGGCTGAGTTCCATGCCCTTCCGGCTGTATTCCTCCGCCAGGGCGGGGTTGGCGTCCAGATCCACGTAACTCACATCAATCCGGGAGGAGGCGGCTTCATAGCGGCTCAGGACCTCTTTCAGATTGGTATCCGCATCAGAGCGGCTGTTACAGTACGTAAACGTCACTGTATCCTCCAGCCCCGCGAGGATATTCCTGGTCGTGTCCGTCAGCCGGAACACCTGATCCTCCGTCAGATCCAGCCTCCAGGAAAAACGGTCTGTCGCCGCGCTGATCACGCTGTAAACGCCGAGGATCGCAGCAACTGTCAGCAGCAGGCAGGCAACCCGCAGGCGGTTTTCCCTCCTCCTCCGGCGCTGCACCTCCGCCGGGATGACGCCGCTGTTGGCTTTTCTCTGATGTTCCACGGCGCTCATCCTCTCTTTCCTCGCACAACCGCAACGGTAAAAATCAGAAAAATTGCTGTAATTGCCAGATTCAGCGCGATGCCCGCAGGGTTCAGTATTCCAAGGGCAAGCTCGTAATACATCTGCATCAGCGACAGCTTGTTGAACAGGGTCAACAGCAGCGGATCCTGAATGGCGGAACCCAGGCCATAGGAATACCAGAGAGCGAAAATCAGCACATAGGAAATGATTGCTGAGACGATCTGATTTTCCGTCAGCGCCGAAACGAAAATGCCAATGGCAAGGAAGGCGCTCATCAGCAGGGTCACGCCCGCATAATTGCCCAGCGTAATCCAGATCTGCACGCTGCCGCACAGAGCAAGAATTACAGGAAATTCCAACGTCGCTGCCAGTCCAAGCAAAAACACGCTCTCAGCTGCCAGAAATTTACCCAGCACCACATGGGCGCAGTCCACCGGCATACTATACAGCAGCAAATCTGTTTTCTGCTTCTTTTCCTCTGAAAAGCTCCGCATGGTCAGCATGGGCATCAGGAACATCTCCAGGGCAATGGCCGCCTGAAAATAATCCGTAATGTCGCCGCTGCGGGTCAACAGATTCTGCATCAGGAAATAAAATGCGTTGATAAAGAGAAAGATGGCCAGAAACACATATCCGATCACGGAGTGGAAGTACTGGCGCATCTCCTTGCGGTATATAGCCCTCATCCTCCTGCCGTCTCCTCCTCGTCCCCGGTAAGGCGGAGGTACAGGCTTTCCAGCGAGACCTCCTTCGGCTTCATCATCAGCAGTTCATAGCCGGTAGCGCGCAGCGCCCGGTACAGGGCGCTGCGGATATCCGTACCCGCCCGGTGCTTCACCTGATAAGCGCCGCCTCCCTGCTCTTCCACGGTCAACACCTCGGGGATGCCGCGCAGCAGCGCACCCACGCCCCCGGCGTCGCCGTTGATTTCCACCTCCAGCACCGCGCCCCCGGACAGCTGCTCTTGGAGCTGCCGGGGCTGGCCGTCCGCAATGAGCATCCCCTCGCAGAATACCAGAATACGGCCGCACACGGAGCTGATCTCCGAAAGAATATGGGAGGAAAGGATGATCGTATGTTCGCTGCCCAGATCGCTCAGCAGCTCCCGAAACTCCAGAATCTGGCGCGGATCCAGTCCGACGGTCGGCTCGTCCAGAATCAGGATCTCCGGTTCCCCCGCCAGCAGCTGCGTCACAGCCACGCGCTGGCGATAGCCCTTGGACAGGTTCCGGATCAGGCGATCCCGGGTGTCCAAAATCTGTGTGCGGGCGCAGAGACTGTCGATATATGCCCGCAGCATGGGCTTCTTCATCCGAAGGCCACGAAGCTCGCAGGCAAAGCCCAGCTGTTCCGCCACCGTCATGTCCATGTACAGCGGCGGGATCTCCGGCAGATAGCCGATGTGCCGCTTGGCCTCGAGTGGGTTTTCCGCCATATCCACCCCCGCGACCCTGACCCGCCCCCACGAGGGGGTCAGATAACCGCAGAGCAGGTTCATTGTGGTGGACTTCCCGGCTCCGTTGGGGCCGAGAAATCCCACAATCTCGCCTTTCTTGACGGAAAAATTTGCGTCGAAGAGCGCCTTGACAGAGCCATATTGTTTTGTCAGATGGGTTGCCTCAATCATCATATGTGTCCGCCTCTGCGCGCCGCGCAATCCATAAATGTTAAAAAGCGCTCACCATTCAGCCACCGAACCGTCGGCATGGCGCCAGACGGGGTTCTTCCACTGATGGGGATGCCCGTTCTCCTCCAGAACCAGGGCCTTGTTGACCTCGATGCCCAAGCCGGGCCTGGTGGGCATTTTGGCGAAGCCGTTCTCAAACCGGAAGTCCTCGCGGTTGAGGGCGTAATCCAGAACCTCCTTGCCGACGTTGTAGTGGATGCCGATGGACTGCTCCTGAATGACAGCGTTGTAGCTGGTGGCATCCACCTGCAGGCAGGCGCTCAGCGCAATGGGGCCAAGGGGGCAGTGCGGCGCCAGCGCAACGTCGTATGCCTCGGCCATGGAGGCGATTTTTTTCACCTCTGTGATGCCGCCGGCATGGCTCAGATCCGGCTGTATGATATCCACACCGCCCGCCTGAAGCAGACGCTTGAAATCAAACTTGGTAAACAGGCGCTCGCCGGTGGCAATGGGGATATTGCAGCAGGCTGCGATTTCCCTGAAGCACTCCATATTTTCACACAGGACAGGCTCTTCCAGGAACATGGGGTCAAATTCCTCCAGCTTCTTGGCCAAGATCTTTGCCATGGGCTTATGCACACGCCCGTGGAAGTCAATGGCGATCCCGAAGTACTTGCCGCAGGCTTCGCGGATGGCGGCCACGCGCTCCAGAACAGCATCCACCTTCTCATAGGTGTCGATCATCTGAAGCTCTTCGGTGGCGTTCATCTTGATGGCGCTGAAGCCGGCGTCCATGCGCTCTTTGGCCATTGCGCCGGTGTCGGCGGGGCGGTCGCCGCCAATCCAGGAGTACACCCGGATCTTGTCCCGACACCTGCCGCCCATCAGCTCATAAACAGGGGCGTTAAAAACCTTGCCCTTGATGTCCCACAAAGCCTGATCGATGCCGGACAGCGCGCTCATTAAAACGCCGCCGCCGCGATAGAAGCCAGCGCGATAAATCGTCGCGTTCAAATCCTCAATGCGGGAGGGGTCATGACCGACCAGATAAGGCTTGTACTCGTTCACGCAGGCCAGCACGGCGTCAGCGTGGCCCTCCAGGACGGCTTCGCCCCAGCCGGTATACCCCTCGTCGGTCTCAATTTCCACGAACCCCCATCTGGGGCGGACATAGTAGGTGTTGACAGCAGTGATTTTCATAATTGTGACCACACTTTCCTTATTTTTTCTGCACTGCGGAAGCCGCTGCTCCTCGAAGATGCAGTTGTATTACCGGATCGCCGCCAATGGCGTTGCCTGTCCAGACAAAGGGCGTGAAAAATTTTTTGTCCGTTGAAAGATCACGTCCATTTTCTTATATTCTGATTATATGTTCTAGAAAATGGTGTTACAAGTTATCCAAGACTGTTTCAGCTTTTCACCTCAAAAAAAATCATTTTTCTGTGCATTTCATCCAAAAATAGTCGAATATTTTGCACTTTTTTAATCAAAGAATATGTTCTCCCAGCTTTCAGTCTCAAAAGTCATCCGATGACTTTCAGGGTCAAATGCCGCATGCCTAAGCCCGCTGTCCATGCGCCGGGCGCATCAAAAAAGCCGTTTCAAAAACCACACGGGTTTTTAAAACGGCTCAGGATCAGTCCGGCAGCGCTCAATCGCTCTGCACCGACTGCTCTTTTCGGTTCTTTTTATACTCCTGCCGGATAACATTGCGGTTCATCGCGAGGTGCATTGACATGGCCGCCCGCGCCCCTGTGGGATCCTGCTCCAGAATGCAGTCCAGCACCTGCGCATGCGTTTCAATGGTCATCTCCAGCAGCATATCGCGGGTGATGTTGGCGATTTGGATGACTGCCGTGTCAATAATCGGCACCAACGGTTCCACCACCATGTTGTGGGAACATTTTGCAATATGAGAATGGAAAATGATATCTTCCGCCAGATATTCCTCTCCCGCCACAATCTTTTCGCGCACAGCGGCGCAGTATTCCACCAGCAGCCGCGCTTCCTCCTCTGTACGGTTGAGAGCCGCCATTTCGGCGATGGTTGGCTCCAGCATGATCCGCACATCGGTCAGATCCAGCGCCAGCTGAAGCTTGTCTTCAATGATCTTCAGGCCCAGCGGGTCCTCCTGGACCGGCATAGTGGAAGCGACATATGTGCCGGAGCCGTGCTTGACCTGTAAAACCCCACGGGAAGCCAGAAGCTTCACCGCGTCGCGTATGGTTCCGCGTCCCACGTTAAACAAAGCGGCCAGCTGGTACTCGTTGGGCAATTTGGCGCCGATCGGCAGCTTTTCATCCAGAATGTACTGGAAAAGGCGCTCCTCAATCCGTTCCGTCAGCGCCTTGTTCCTTATGCTGGATAACCCTCCCATTTTCGTCCCCTCCTTGCATATTTTCGAAATCCCTTTCCAGGTAACTGAATTCCTCTGACGCCATCGTTTCCCCCTGCTCTTGTCTGGAACTCCGGCGCATACCGCTTGCCCGGCGCCCCTTTTGCCATAATGAATCACCCCATCCGTCAGACAGCGTGCCATACTGTCT
>URFQ01000062.1 GCA_900547195.1 uncultured Butyricicoccus sp. | reverse complement strand
CGCCGCTATATTTTGTCCGAAACGGCAGCGTAGTGGGTGTGCTCGCAATTGCAGATACCGTCAAGCCGACAAGTGCAGAAGCTGTTCGGCTTCTCCATGAGATGCACATTGATGTGACGCTGCTCACCGGGGACAATAAAGCGACTGCGGAAGCTATCCGGAGCGAACTTGAGATCCCGCGCGTCGTGGCAGAGGTGCTGCCGCAGGACAAGGAGCAGGAAATCCGCAGATTGCAGGAGATGGGCAAGACCGTGGCCATGGTGGGCGACGGCATCAACGATGCGCCTGCGCTGGCACGCGCGGATGTGGGGATCGCCATCGGCGCGGGCACGGATGTCGCAATTGAGTCAGCCGACGTCGTGCTGATGAAGTCCGATTTGCTGGATGCGGTCAATGCCGTGCGTCTGTCGCGAAACGTGATGCGCAATATTAAGCAGAACCTTTTCTGGGCATTTTTTTATAACTGCATCGGCATCCCGCTTGCCGCAGGCGTGTTTTCGCTGTTTGTGCCTGGCATGCGTTTGACACCCATGTTTGGCGCCGCGGCAATGAGCCTTTCGTCGGTGTGCGTGGTCAGCAATGCTTTGCGGATCAAGCTGTTTAAGCCGGTTTCCGGCCACACAAATACAGAATTCACAAAAATCAGAAAGGAAGAACCCATAATGAAAAAAACAATTACGATCGAAGGTATGATGTGTTCGCATTGCTCGGGCCGCGTCAAGGATGCGCTCGCTGCACTGGACGGCGTTTCGTCGGCAGAGGTCAGTCACGAGACCGGCAAGGCGGAAGTGACGTTGTCTGCCGCGGTTGCGGATGAGGTGTTGACGAAAGCAGTCACCGATGCAGGCTATCAGGTGAACGAAATTGTATGAGGGCGGATCGAAAAAAAGTAGCGCCATTGGTCAAAATGGCACGCGGCCAGCTCGACGCAGTGATGAAAATGATCGATGACGACCGTTACTGCATGGACATTGTAACGCAGATTCTGGCGACCGAAGCGCTGCTGCGCAAAGCGCGGCAGGCGGTCGTCAAAGGGCATTTGGAAGGCTGTGTGCAGGATGCAATTGACTCGGGTACATCCGAAGAGCGCGCGCAGAAGCTGGACGAAATCGTTCGCCTGATGGAAAAAATGGAGAAATAAAAAATGCCGTCCGCAGAATACGGACGGCATTTTTGGCGTTCAGCGATAGCAGAGGAGTGTTCCGACATCCTTACGTTTGGGCGCAAGGGCGTCCCCTTCGGGATAGCCGATTGCAATCAGCGCCATAAGTTCCTGATCTTCCGAGATACCGAGGTATTTTTCCAGCGCTTGCCGGTCAAAGACACCCATAATCACCGAGCCAACCCCCAAATCATGTGCAGCAAGGCAGAAGGTCTGAGCGGCGATTCCGCAGTCATAATACTGCCAACCGCCTTCTCGGTCGGTAGTGTACGAGCCGTCGCGCTCAAAGCCGGAACGGTTCTTCACAAAGGTCTGGGCAATTAGCGTTTTGCAGCCGCTGATGATGCGGGCGTTAAACGGAGCGTAGGTCTCGCAGATTTCATGCAGCATGTCCGGGTTTTCAATCGCAATATAGCGTGAAATCTGGGTGTTTTTCCACGACGGGGGCATATGCTGCGGCCGCAATAATTTTTTCCAGTGTTTCGTGGCTCACCGGCGTATCGGTAAATTTCCGGATGCTGCGGCGGGTCAGAATGCAGGATTGGGTTTCCATCGTTTGGTTCCTCCTGAGTAAAATTGGCTTTCAATGCTTCTTATTATATGCGTGTGTATGCGGGATGTCAACGAATAAGACGGCAGAAATCGACGAATTCAGATACTTAATTTTGTGGGAAATAGTCGATGACGCTACAAAATATAGTGTGTTATAATAAAACGGTTACAAAATATGAAAAGGGGAATGATGGATGATCCATGTGATTAAAAAAGACAATACCCGCGAAGAATTTAATGTGCAGAAGGTGATTGCGGCGGTCAATAAATCGGCCAATCGTGTACTGTATACGTTTAGTGAAGAAGAAACCCAGGCCATCTGCACCTATGTTGAAAACTACGTCCGGAAGATGCGCGTAAATGAAATCCATATCTGGCAGATGCACAATATTGTTGAAGCCGCACTGGAAAGCGTGCGTCCAGAGGTTGCGAAAAGCTATCGGGACTACCGTAATTACAAGCAGGATTTTGTCGGTATGCTGGACAGTGTGTATAAAAAAAGCCAGTCCATTATGTACATTGGCGATAAGGAAAACTCCAATACCGATTCGGCGCTTGTCTCCACCAAGCGCAGCCTGATCTTCAACCAGCTGAACAAAGAGCTGTATCAGAAGTTCTTCATGACCACCGAGGAACTTCAAGCCTGCCGCGACGGCTATATCTATGTGCACGACATGTCTGCCCGCCGCGATACGATGAACTGCTGTCTGTTTGACGTAGGGCATGTGCTCAAGGGCGGCTTTGAGATGGGAAACCTGTGGTACAACGAGCCCAAGACGCTGAACGTTGCGTTCGACGTCATCGGTGATATCGTGCTGTCCGCAGCATCCCAGCAGTATGGCGGTTTCACTGTGCCATCGGTTGATATGCTACTCGAGCCCTACGCCGAGCGCAGCTATAAGATGCTGAGCGAGAAGTACAGCCGTCTGGGGCTGGATGCCAGGACGGTGGAAAAGGAGGTTATGGCTGACATCCTGAACGACTTTGAGCAGGGCTTCCAGGGCTGGGAGTACAAGTTCAACACCGTGGCTTCCAGCCGCGGCGACTACCCATTCATCACCATGACGATGGGTACCGGTACCGGCCGCTTCGCAAAACTCGCCAGCATTACCATGCTGAACGTCCGCCGCCGAGGGCAAGGAAAAAAAGGACAGAAAAAGCCGGTGCTATTCCCCAAAATTGTGTTCCTTTACGATGAAAACCTGCATGGAGAGGGGAAACCGCTCGAGGATGTATTCGAGGCGGGTATCCTGTGTTCTTCCAAGGCGATGTATCCGGACTGGCTTTCCCTTTCCGGAGAGGGCTATGTGCCGAGCATGTACAAAAAATACGGACAAATCATCAGCCCTATGGGCTGTCGGGCGTTCCTGTCCCCGTGGTATGAGCGCGGCGGTATGAAGCCTGCGGACGAGAACGATAAGCCGGTTTTTGTCGGCCGCTGGAATATCGGCGCGGTGTCGCTGCACCTGCCCATGATTTTGGCGAAGGCACGGCAGGAGAACCGGGATTTTTATGAGGTACTGGACTACTATCTGGAACTTATTCGTAAGCTGCATATCCGTACCTACGCATACCTTGGGGAGATGCGCGCCTCGACCAATCCGCTGGCCTACTGTGAAGGCGGTTTCTACGGCGGACATCTCGGCCTGCATGACAAAATCAAACCGATCCTCAAAACCGCGACCGCATCCTTCGGCATCACCGCGCTCAATGAGTTACAAATGCTTTATAACGGCAAGAGCCTGGCAGAGGACGGCGGGTTTGCACTTCAGGTTATGCGGCACATTAACGACAAGGTGAACGAATACAAAGAGGCGGACGGCAAGCTGTACGCCATTTATGGCACCCCGGCGGAGAGCTTGTGCGGCCTGCAAGTGCAGCAGTTCCGTAAAAAATACGGCATCGTAGAGGGTGTTTCCGATCGTGAATATGTTTCCAACAGTTTTCATTGCCATGTGGCTGAGGAGTTGACCCCCATTCAAAAGCAGGATCTTGAATATCGTTTCTGGAATTTGTGCAACGGCGGAAAAATCCAGTATGTCAAGTATCCAATTGAATACAACTTGGAAGCAATCCGCACGTTAGTGCGCCGTGCGATGCGCATGGGGTTGTATGAGGGCGTGAATCTGTCGCTCGCGTATTGCAATGACTGTGGCCATGAAGAACTGGCGATGGATGTTTGTCCCAAGTGCGGCAGCCGCAATCTGACGAAAATCGAGCGAATGAACGGTTATTTGTCTTATTCGCGCGTGAAGGGAGATACCCGCCTGAACGCTGCGAAGATGGCCGAAATTGCAGAGAGAAAGAGTATGTGAATGCGTTACCATAATATTACAAAAGACGATATGCTGAATGGGGACGGATTGCGTGCCGTGCTGTGGGTCGCGGGCTGCGGCCATGCCTGCCCGGGATGCCACAATCCGGTGACTTGGGATGCAAAAGGTGGATTGGCATTTGACGATGCGGCCAAAGCGGAGCTGTTTGATGAACTAAAAAAAGACTATATTTCCGGTGTGACCTTGTCGGGCGGCGACCCGCTGTTCCAGGGGAACCGGGACGATATTCTTTCATTGTGCCGGGAACTGAGGCAGCGTTTCCCGGACAAAACCATCTGGCTGTATACTGGATATGAGTGGGAGGATGTCTGCGACCTGCCAGTCATGCGTTTGGTAGATGTTGTCGTGGACGGGCCGTATATTGAAGCAATGCGTGATACCAAACTCCTGTGGCGGGGCAGCGAAAACCAGCGTGTAATTGACGTGCCGGGAACCTTTGCGCTGGGACAGATTGTCCTGCGTCCAGAGCCGGATTACAGTATTTAACGACAAAAAGGAGAACATGGACATGGAGATTAAGATCAAATATTTTTCGGATAACATAGAGCGCCTGCGTTATATTGACGGCAAGTCGGATTGGATTGACCTGCGCGCAGCGGAGGAAGTCGAACTAAAGGCGGGCGAGTTTCGGCTTATCCCGCTTGGCGTTGCGATGCAGCTTCCCGCAGGCTATGAGGCGCATGTGGTGCCGCGAAGCTCGACATTCAAAAATTTCGGTATCCTTCAGACGAACAGTATGGGCGTGATTGATGAAACTTACTGCGGTGACAATGACCAGTGGTTCATGCCCGCTTTTGCGGTGCGCGACACGGTGATCCATGTAAACGACCGCGTGTGTCAGTTCCGTATTCTGGAGCATCAGCCTGCGGTTGCTTTTGCCGAGGTGGAAAGCCTTGGAAACGCGGACCGCGGTGGACACGGCAGCACTGGAGTGAAATAGGGACCGAGTCGAGAGGAAATGGTTTCCTTGGTCGGAGACGGGCGGTATGACGTATGGACAGCGCTTTGCGAAAGGATTGAAGAGCAATACGACATGGAGCGTCTTTGGAATCCAGGCGGCAAAGCATGGAATTATGAATATAAATATCGCCGTGGCGGGAAAACGCTGTGCGCCTTGTATGCCAGAGAACACTGCATCGGATTTATGCTGATTTTTGGGAAGACCGAGCGGGAGAAGTTTGAAGCCGACAGGCAGAATTTCCCTCAAGCGGTGCAGCGCGTCTATGATGAAGCGCAGACCCATCGCGATGGAAAATGGGTGATGTTTACTCTGGAAGATACCTCGATGTTCGAAGAGCTGATACGGTTATTACAGATGAAGAGAAAGCGAAACCGAAAGTGATCATTATAAAAGGGCGGATGATTCGGCAGAATAGCGGGACAGCCGCCCTTTTTGCTGTCACCAACACACAGGCCGCTGCTTATAATGAGTTAGGAGCGTGATGCGGTATGGTTTGCCCGGAGAGACTGGTGGGCATCATAGCGGCGGCATTTGGCCTGGGGGTGCTCATTGGCGGGCTGCTGCCGTGCCTCGTCGTCAAATGGCTGTGTGGCCTTGGGCTGATTGCAGTCGGCGTGATCATTATCCGGTTGTAAGGAGGGAACGTATGAAAATCGTGATTTGGCGCAGCCCCAAATGTCTATGCGGGGTCTTCCGCAAACTATTTGGCATGGGAAAGGATTAATTTGTACATGGGAGGCGGGCTGTTCCATCTTTTTTAGAAAGGCGGAACAGCCCGCTTTGTCCAGTTTTTTTCATATTCAGTGGATGCGGCCAATATACTTTAGCAGAAGCAGGAACAAAGGAGGAATTTTGCAAATGGAACTGGTTCGAAAGAGCATCCCCTATTATGATGTAATTCTGGACAACGTGACAGTTTATGAAGAAAGTACGGATGCGATTGTGCCGGATACCTTCCCGGACATCGCACGGATTGTGTATGCAGACGGTGTGGCGGCCGTCAAAGACCAGTCGCCGCAGAATGATCGTATTCTGGTATCAGGCAGCGTTTCCGCAACTGTGCTATACCAGCCGGAAGGGGAAACGGGCCTGCGCCGTCTGGATGTCCCGCTCAGTTTTGCCCATATCGAGGAGGGGCGCGGCGTGGGGACAGACAGCGTTTGCTTTGTACGGTGCAGTGTAGCGGCGGTCAATGCTCGCGCGGTCAATTCGCGCAAAGTCAGCGTCACCGCGCGGCTTTGCTTTGAAGCAACGGCGTATCATCCTGAAACACTGACTTACACGGAACAGGTGGAGGGTGGGGAAACACCACTTGAGGTGCTTTACGACACCCGGGAAGTTTCTCTTCTGCACGCCGCAAATACCGGCGAATTTACGGTATTGGATGACCTGGAACTGAATCATGCTGATGATCTGGAATTGCTGCATACGGACTGCACCCTTCGGCAAAACGAGTGCCGGGCGATGAATGGGCGTGTGCTTGTGCGAGGGGAAGCAATGCTGCGGCTGCTTGTGCGGGACGACACGGGAAGTTTGCAGCAAATTACGCAGAACGTACCTTTTACGCAGACGATTGATGTGGAGGGACTGACCGAAGGGGAACCGGTTACGTTGCGTCTTGCGGTGCGGAATGTGGACTGTGTGCTTGCAAATGGCGGGCTGCTGTCGGTGGGCGTCGGGGCGTCCGCACTTGTACTGCGTGACGGAACGCATGCGGTGCGCACAATTCGTGATTTGTACCAGACAAAGCATGAATTGCAGATCCAAGCGAGTCCGGTGAAAGCACATTGCTGCGCATTATGTGGCAGCTTTGCTGCCGATGGCGCAGAGACCATACCGGTGGGTATGCGTGTAACGCAGTACATTTGCGCCAAAGCGGTTTGTACCGGTGTACAGGTGGAGGGGGACGACGCCATCCAGCTCAGGGCGGAGACGGATATTCTGTATCTGGATGACGAAGGAAGCTTATATCAGACCCATCGAACGGTGAATGTTCCGGTGCGGGCAAGCGCGCGGCTGAATGGCGCAATGCCGCAGGATGTGATTTTACAGGCTACAACCACCCCATCCGGGGAAGACAGCGTCAGCCTGCGTCTGGCAGTATCCGGACAGCTCATCCGCACCGGGCAAGAGGGCTTCCAGGATATCACTGCTTTGGAGATAAGCGATGAGGAGCGGCCGGGGAAGGGAGATGTCACGCTGGTGCTGCGCTGCGTGGATGATGGAGAGCAGCTTTGGGACATCGCTAAACAATATGCGACAACAATGGCTGCTATTCGTGCGGCAAACGGTCTCGCGGATGACCAGCAGGCGGTCAGCGCACAAATGTTGCTGATCCCGATTGAATCATAAAAAGGAGGAAAGCAATGGATCAGAAATCCCTTTATGAGGAAATTAGCGTGCGCACAGGCGGCGATGTCTATATCGGCGTGGTCGGGCCGGTGCGCACCGGCAAATCGACGTTCATCAAAAAGTTCATGGAGACCATGGTCATCCCGGGAATTGAAAATGTTTACAAGCGTGAACGCGCCAAGGATGAACTGCCGCAATCGGGCTCCGGCCGAACCATCATGACCGCAGAACCCAAATTTGTTCCGGAGGAAGCGGCGGAAATCAGCACGCCGGGCGGCGGGTTCTGCCGGGTGCGGCTGGTGGACTGCGTAGGGTATTTGGTAGACGGGGCGCTCGGCAGCATGGAAGATGATGTGCCGCGTATGGTTACGACCCCATGGGACGACGCACCGATCCCCATGAGCCAGGCAGCCGAAATCGGAACCCGTAAGGTAATCACCGAGCATTCGACCATCGGCTTGGTGATTACGACGGACGGTAGCTTTTCTGAAATCCCGCGCGAGAGTTATGCACCCGCGGAGAATCGCGTTATCCGCGAGCTACAGGAAATTGGAAAACCGTTTTTGACGCTCATCAATTCTTCTGAGCCAACCGGTGACGCCGCGCGCGCAGTGCAGGATGAAATCCGGGAAAAGCATGGCATTGAAGCCCTGCCGGTCAATTGTATGACTCTTTCCGGGGCGGATGTGGCGAATATCCTTGCGGGCGTTTTATATGAGTTCCCAGTGCGGGAAATTGGGATTGCGCTACCGCGCTATATTGGCGCACTCCCGCAAGGGCACAAAGTAAAGGATTCGGTATATGGAAGTATCCGGCAGGCGGCGCGGGATGTTCATAAAATGCGTGATATGCAAACTGCCGCCGCGCGGATTGGAGAAAACGAATATATTTCGGATGCCATCGTTGAGGATATGGATCTTGGAATCGGAAAAGCGCGGCTAAATATTGTGCTTCCAAGCGAGGTCTTTTACGGAGTTGTCGCGGAGAAAACTGGTGTGGACATTCATGATGACGCCGACCTCATCCCGCTGCTGACCCATTTGTCCGAGACCGAGCGGGAATTTCAGCGTATTCAGGGTGCACTGGCACAAGCGCAGGCAACCGGTTACGGTGTCGTCATGCCGTCAGTTGGAGAGCTGTCGCTGGAAGCGCCTGAGATTATCAAACAGGGCGGAAGATATGGTGTACGTCTGTGCGCGTCTGCAACCGCGATTCATCTCATCCGCACAGAGATTAAAGCGTCCGTCACGCCGCTTGTCGGGACGGAAAAACAGTCGGAAGAACTGGTGCATTATATGCTCGGCGAATTTGATGGCGCACCCGAACGTATCTGGGATACAAATATTTTCGGCAAATCACTCAGCGAGCTGGTGAACGAGGAACTCAGTAACAAGCTTGCCCGTATGCCGGATGACGCGCGGGATAAATTCCGCGAAACGCTGGAGAAAATTATAAATGAGAGTACAGGAGGGCTGATCTGTATTTTGCTGTAAAACAAAGCGCGCTGCAATGGAGTTTGCAGCGCGCTATATTTATAAAATGTAGAAATTACTTAAGACCAGCGGTGATGATTGCCATCTGGTAGACCTCGTCCGCATTGCAGCCGCGGGACAGATCGTTAATCGGTGCATTCAGTCCCTGAAGGATCGGGCCATAAGCCTCAAAGCCCCCCAGACGCTGAGCAATCTTATAGCCAATGTTGCCTGCATTGATGTCCGGGAAAATAAAGGTATTCGCCTGACCGGCAACCGGAGAACCCTTGCACTTGGTCTTGGCAACAACTGGAGAGAATGCAGCGTCAAACTGCAGTTCGCCATCAACCGCCAGATCCGGAGCCGCCTCCTTGGTCTTTGCGGTTGCGTTACGCATCATGTCAACCGTTTCACCCTTGCCGGAGCCCATGGTGGAGTAAGACAGCATAGCGACTTTCGGATCAATGCCAAACGCCTTTGCGGTGTGTGCAGTCTCGATTGCAATCTCTACCAGGTCATCTTCGCCCGGGTTGATGTTGATTGCACAGTCGCCCAATGCATATTTCTCCTCATTGCCGTCCTTGTCCTCGCGGACCAGAATGAAGCAGGAAGATACAATTTTATTGCCCGGCTTTGTTTTGATGATCTGAAGCGCAGGGCGGACGGTATCGGCGGTGGAGTAGGTTGCGCCGCCAAGCAAGGCGTCTGCATAGCCCATCTTGACCAGCATGGTGCCAAAGTAGTTGCCCTTGGACAGCGCCGCGCGGCACTGCTCCTCCGTCATCTTGCCCTTGCGGAGCTCAACCATTTTTGCAACCATTTCGTCCATCTTATCGAAGTTTGCCGGGTCAATGATCTCCAACCCGGTGATATCGAAACCACCTGCCGCAGCTGCAGCATTGACTTCATCCACGTTGCCGACCAGAATAGAATCCAGAATGCCGTCTTTCTTCAGGCGGGAAGCTGCCTCGAGGATACGAGCGTCCGGACCTTCGGTAAATACAATTTTGCGAGGGTCAGCCTTCAGAGTTGCTACTAAATTCTCTAACATTTTTATTTCTCCTTCTTTCACAATGATAAAAGTATACTTATTATACACCCGATACCGGTGAATTCTCAATACAAAAAATCAAAAAATACCCAAAATGTTCTCAACCAGGAATGACATTCATTTGCAGGCCTCTCATTACATCAAGTGACTTTTCGTGCAGTGCAGAATCGAAACTACGGCATAGGGCTGCATTAATTGTAAGATTTGCATCTGGCCAGAGCGATTGCAGGATAATCGCGTTGGAGATGACGCACATATTGGTTACGACACCGACTATTTGGATGTTATCCACCTGGCCAAGAATACTGCGAAGATGCAAGGCATCTTCCGGAGACATGCCAAACGAACGCTTGTGAATGACATGAATTTGAGAATTTGTGCAGGTTTCACAGCAAAGCTCCTGCGTTTTTCCATAAAGCTGCGCGCCAAAGGAACTGTTCAGGCAGTGCGGTACAGGCAATGCTTTGCCCTCACGGGTTTCCAGATAATCATCTCCGTGCGAGTCGAAGGTGAATAGAACATGGTCGCCCTGCGCCAGATAGCCCTGCGCCAAATGGGCGATGCCTGCGTCAATCTGCTCTGCACCAGGGAACCCGAGCGCTCCAGAGACAAAATCATTCTGATAATCGACAACAACCAGCAGTTTTTTCATCAAGGCACCTCATTTCTATGGATATTTTATCACATGCCGGTTAGAAACACAACTTTGGAGCAAAGCACTGTGAAAAAATATGTATCTGTGATATAATCCTTAAAGATACCGCCGCATACCCGCGCTGCTGTAAACATACATTGGAACAGGAAACTTTGTTGGGGAGGGCGGTTCGATGCGGGGGAAATGGGTTTGTACCATATTTGCGGTGTCTACTGTCGCGTTACTGGTGTTTGGCACAGTGGCCCGGCAGAAGACAATGGACGTGTTTGGTGCGGGAAATAGTTTGCCGGTCTTGGTGATCGACGCAGGGCACGGCGGCTTTGACGGCGGAGCCGTTGGCGTGAACGGCACGACCGAGCAGGATATCAATTTAAGTATTTCACGCAGCGTACAAGCGCTCAGCGGGCTGTTTGGATATGCCTCTGTGATGACGCGTCCGGACGAACAGGCACTTGACTATGTGGAAGGGCGCAGCGTGCGGGAAAACAAAGTTGCAGATATTAAAGCGCGCGAACGTATCACAAACGAAACAGAGAATCCGGTATTCCTTAGCATTCATTTGAATAAATTTGAGGATCCCCAATACTATGGCGCCCAGGTGTTTTATTCCAAGAACAATGCGGACAGTCAAATTTTGGCGGAACAAACGCAGGAAGCCCTGATTGCAGGCATTCCCAATGGCAACATTCGTCGGGCAAAGCCTGCGGCAGCTGCGATTTACTTAATGAAGAAATTGGAATGCCCGGCAGTAATTGTGGAATGCGGCTTTTTGTCCAATCTGGAGGAAGAGCGAAAACTCTGCGATCCCGGCTATCACAAACAACTGGCGCTGTGTATTTTTGAAGGCTATCAGGAGTATTTAAATTCTCTTTGAACGGAGCGGAATATGAAACAGAAAACTTTATTTTTATGCGATGATTGCGGCTATGAGAGCCCGAAATGGTATGGTAAATGCCCGTCCTGCGGGGCGTGGAATACGATGAAGGAATTTACGGTAAAGCCTGAAGTTGCGACGCGCAGTGTGTTGCCGCAGGCTTCGCGTACCGCGTCTCGACCAGTACGTATGGATCAGATTGAAATCGGTACGGAAGAACGTTTTTTGTCTGGTATCGGGGAGCTTGACCGGGTGCTTGGCGGCGGCGCAGTGCATGGGTCGTTTGTGCTGGTCGGCGGCGAACCCGGCATCGGCAAATCCACACTGCTGCTGCAAATGTGTCAGGAAATGTGCAAAAACGCCAGAGTTCTCTATGTTTCCGGCGAAGAGTCGCTGCGGCAGATTCGCCTGCGCGCCGGGCGGCTCGGTGTATCTTCCGGCAATCTTTATGTGCTGGCTGAGACTGACATGGAACAGATCATCCGTGAGACCGATGCGCTCGAACCAGATATCCTGATTGTGGATTCCATTCAGACCGTCTACCGCTCGGAACTGCAGTCCGCGCCTGGCGGTACCACGCAGATCAAGGAATGCGCGATGATGCTGATGCAGTATGCCAAGAGGCGCAGCGTAACCATCTTTATTGTGGGCCACGTCAATAAAGAAGGGACTCTTGCCGGGCCGAAGATTCTTGAGCATATGGTGGATTGCGTGTTATATTTCGAGGGGGAACAGACCGGCCCGTTCCGCTGCCTGCGCGCAGCGAAAAACCGCTATGGGTCGACGAATGAAATCGGTGTATTTGAAATGAGCGACCGCGGATTGAATGAAGTGCAAAACCCTTCGGCCGCTATGCTGGCCGGGCATCCGACTGGAGCCGCAGGAAACTGCATTGCATGTGTGATGGAGGGAACCCGGCCTCTGCTCGCCGAGGTACAGGCGCTTGTAGCCAAGACTTCATTTGGCGTGCCACGGCGCACAGCGGCAGGGGTCGACTACAACCGCATGGTGCTGCTACTGGCGATTCTGGAGAAGCGGGGCGGGTTGTTCTTATCGAACAGCGATGCGTATGTGAATGTCGTCGGCGGCATGCGGCTGGACGAGCCTGCAGTCGATTTGCCGATGGTACTCGCAATTGTGTCCAGTTTTCGGGACAAGCCTCTGCCGGAAGGCGTAATGAGTTTCGGGGAGGTTGGCCTGACCGGTGAACTGCGCGCGGTGAGCTGTGCGGGACAGCGCATTTGGGAAGCCTACCGGCTGGGCTTTCATACCTGCATTGTTCCGGAGCAGGATATTGGAGAGAATATCCCAAAGGAAATGAATGTTGTTCGTGTACGTACCATTGCAGATGCAATTCGTGCGGTATTATAAGAAAAAGGGCCTGTTGCAAAATGCAGTTTCCAGGCCAAAACAGAAAATCGACACATCAAAAAAGTTCTGGAGAACTGCCGTATTAAGCAATTCTCCAGAACTTTTTATCAATGTGATTTTTTCAAAATTCTATTTGCAACAGACCCTTTTTGCTGTTCAAAACAGCAGGGAGGAGATTTGATTCACAGTGCCGCAGCAGATCACACCGAGCACGGTCGGCATGGCCATGGCAAACAATGTCCATTTGAGGCTGCCGGTCTCTTTATGAATGGTGAGACATGTCGTGGAACATGGCCAGTGAAACAGCGAGAATAGAATGAAGCATAAAGCGGTTGCCGCCGTCCAGCCGTTCGCTGTGAGCAGTGCCGCAAGATCGGCAAGTGATCCGGTGTCCACCAGCGTGCCGACGGATAAGTACCCCATAAGCGTGAGAGGAAGCACAATCTCATTAGCGGGAAACCCCAGGATAAAAGCCAGCAAAATCACGCCATCTAAACCAATGCAGCGCCCGATGGGGTCAAGGGCATGGGCGCATAGGGTTAAAAGCGGGACGCCGGAGACCTGGATGTTGCCAAGCATCCAAATCAGCAGCCCGGCCGGTGCAGCAACCAGAACGGCACGCCCCAAGACGAATAGTGTGCGGTCAAAAATGGAACGCACAATTACCTGGCCGACCTGCGGGCGCCGATAAGGTGGCAGCTCCAGTGCAAAGGAACTGGGCGTTCCTTTCAACAGCGTAGAAGAAAGCAGCCACGACAGGAACAATGTTGCGACTACACCGAGCACTAACACGCCGGTCAGTAAAAGCGCACTATAAAGCGTTGCCGCTCCACCGGTTTGCAGCCCGGTAAAATAAATTGCAAGCAGAGAAATCATAGCAGGGAAACGCCCATTGCATGGTACAAGGGAGTTGGTGAGAATTGCGACCAAACGTTCGCGCGGAGAGTCTATAATACGGCATCCGACAACACCGGCGGCATTGCACCCAAACCCCATACACATGCGTGCGGCTTCTTTGTGCTGTAAATGGCTTGACAAGCTCTAGAAGATGCGATATCGTGTAGAACATAGAAGGATGTGAAGCAAAGTGGCGACAATTGCATTGGGGCAAATGAATGCAGGCGACAATGCTGCGGCGAATCTCGAAAAAATTGCACAACTTGCCGCACAGGCAGCGGCCGGGAATGCAGATCTGCTTGTTTTGCCGGAATATGCCATGGCATATCCGCAAAAGGGACAACCGTTTCCATCGGCACAGACTTTAAACGGGCCGTTTGTAATTGGATTGCGTACTTTGGCCAAGCGTCATCGTATGTATATCCTTTGTGGAATATTGGAATACAGCGGCGACAGCAAGCCATATAACACAGTTGTTTTGTTGGATCGATATGGCGAAATTGTATGCATACACAGAAAAAACCATATGTATGATACGATGAAATACCGGGAAAGCGAGCACTTCTTGCTTGGGAACGACCTGTTCCAAACGGTGGATACGGATTTCGGACGACTTGGAGTGATGATTTGTTATGAGATTCGCTTTCCTGAGCTGGCGCGCATTCAGGTGTTGGATGGGGCACAGCTCCTGATTGTTTGCGCGGCGTTTGTCACAGGGCCAAGCAAAGCTCTCCAATGGCACACACTGCTGTCCGCGCGTGCCATTGAGAATGGTGTTTTTATCTGCGGCTGTAATCATGTGAAGCCCAAAGTATTCCTGGGGGAAAGCTGCGCCTACGCACCGGATGGGGAACTGCTCGCGAAAATGGCGACGCAGGAAGGCGTACGGATTGTTCCATGCAATTTGGACGCAATCCCCATCTATCGTGAAAAGAATCCGGCTATTTTGCAGCGACGGGCGGAGTTATATGGATTTGTCCATAAAAGCAATTC
>URFQ01000061.1 GCA_900547195.1 uncultured Butyricicoccus sp. | reverse complement strand
GCCATTTATGGCGGCGGGCGTACTTGTCGAAAAACTGTAGTTTTTCGACAGTCTGCAGCCGCAAAGCGGCTATTATATCAGCTATTTCATGATTATATCACAGCGGCGCGCCGCGCGGCTTTTGTCGTTTTATTTCTCCTGCCGCTGTGATATAACAGCCGCAAAGCGGCTATTATATCA
Source organism: uncultured Butyricicoccus sp. (assembly GCA_900547195.1). Lineage (GTDB taxonomy): Bacteria > Bacillota > Clostridia > Oscillospirales > Butyricicoccaceae > Butyricicoccus_B. The sequence continues at coordinate 14,531 of URFQ01000061.1, read as the reverse complement.
GCTATTTCACGATTATATCACAGCGGCGCACCGCGCGGCTTTTGTCGTTTTATTTCTCTTGCCGCTGTGATATAATACCCTTTACGAGAAACTGTATGTTGGAGGTCTTTCATGGGACTTTGTGATATCCACGTCATCAAAGACGTACTCGGGCGGCACGGCTTTCATTTTTCCAAATCGCTCGGCCAGAATTTCCTGACCGCGCAGTGGGTGCCCGAGCGGATCGCGGCCGAGTGCGGCGCAGACAAGGAAAGCGGCGCGCTTGAGGTCGGCCCCGGCATGGGCTGCCTGACGGGTGAGCTTTCCAAAACCGCGGGGCAGGTGGTCGCCATCGAACTTGACCGCGCGCTGTTCCCGGTACTGGAGGAAACGCTCGCGGGGTACGGCAACGTCGAAGTGGTGCACGGCGATGTGCTGAAAACCGATCTCGCCGCCCTGTGCCGCGAGAAATTCGGGGAGAAAAAAGTATATGCATGCGCCAACCTGCCGTACTACATCACCACCCCTGCCATCGCGGCGCTTCTGGACAGCGGCGCGTTTGCGGGCGTGACCGTCATGGTGCAGAAGGAGGTGGCAAAGCGTATCTGCGCCGCGCCCGGCTCGTCCGATTACGGCGCATTTTCCATCTATGTGCAGTACCATGCGGATGCGCGCATCCTGTTTGATGTACCGGCCGGCTGCTTTGTGCCCCAGCCCAAGGTCGATTCCGCAGTGATCCGTCTGACCCCATTGGAAACCCCGGCGGTCACGGTGCGCGACGAAAAGCTCTTTTTCGCGATTGTACGCGCGGCGTTTAACCAGCGCCGCAAAACGCTGGTCAACGCCATCCAGCCCGCCTTCGGCGGCCGTCTGGACAAAACGGAAATCCTGTCCCTGGCCGCTTCCTGCGGGCTGGATGAACGGGTACGCGGCGAGCGCCTCGGCCTTGCCGAATATGGGAGGCTCGCGGACGCAGCCGACGCGCTGCTGCGCGAAAAGGCCTGATCATCAGATGCCGAGCAGCAGCAACACGCCGAGGACGATGAGCAGCTCGGTGTCCATTTCTTCGTCCTTGTCGTTCAGAACAAACCACACCACCGCGAGCACGACCAGGGTATCCGCATCAATACGGAATCCGGACAGCCGCTGTGTGAGCGCACCGAGCAGCCCGCTCACCTGCGCGGCCGGCTCCTTTAGAGGCTCCTCCTGCCCGCTGAATACGGGTTGCGTCTCGGCGGGCGGTTCGGGCGGCCGCTGCTGCTGCGCCGCGGTTAAGTACCGGTTATACATGGGTCACCCCTTCCCCGTCCTGCCCCTGCGTGGTGCCGATCTGCTTCATGGCGGAGCGCGCCATGCGCGCCATGCTGACCAGCCGCAGGCCGTGATCGATCTGCGTGCCCACGCTGTCGGCCACAAAGGGCTTTACGGCGTTTAAAAGGTTTAGTTTTTCCCGGCTGACCGCATTCTGGCCGCTTTTGGCAATTTGAGCCAGCACAGGCATGGCTTTCTGCATCAGCTCGGCCGAAGGATCGTAAACCGCGCCGCCGCCCGGCCGCCGGGGCAATGGGCTGCCCATGCCGGCCGCGGGCACGGCAGGCGCATCGCCGGGCGGCGCTTCTTCCGCGGCCGGCGCGCCTCCGCCGAGCATAGAGGACGCCATTGAAATTGCGCTTTGCAGCTTTTCCGGATCGTTTAAGATCGAGGACAGCATATCATCCATGGCTTCCCTGCTCCTCTCATTTTCCCAGGATGCGTTTGAGCCCGGCCGCGAGCGCCGCGCCCTCGGGCGTGGACATAATCTCCGCGATCGCTGCCTGTGCGGCGCGCTTATCGCCCGCCTGCGCGGCCTGCGCCGCGCGCTCAATGCGGGAGGCTGTCGCGGTGTCGATGTTTTTGGCGATGTCCTGCCCTGCGCCCGCCTGCAGGGCGCGCTGCAAACGGGAAATTGCCTCCTGTCCGCCGCCCTGTGCCATCAGTTTGCGCATCAGTTCATTTGCGTCAATCATTATAAAATCCCTCCACGTGCCTTTCGGTTTATTACCAATCTATGCGCCGTGTATGCCAAAGGTGACAATTTCCCGGGCAGGCGCGGCCCTAAATTCGTTAAATTTTTGACGAAAATATTCCAGGGAGCCTTTACAAGCCCCGCCTTTTCGTGTATAGTGAAACGGTATTGGAGCAAAGGAGCATTCCGCATGAAAATCCTTGTCTTTTCCGATTCCCATGGCCGCACGCTGGATATGTACGGCCTGATAGAAACCGAAGCGCCGGACGCGGTCATTCATCTGGGCGACCACTACGAGGACGCCTGCGACCTGCGCCGCAGCTATCCAAATATGCCGGTTTATGCCGTGCGCGGCAACAACGATTTTGAGCCGGACGCGCCCCTGTTTTCGGTGATCGCACCCGAAGGGGTGCGCATGTACCTGACGCACGGCCACCGGGACCGGGTCGGCTGGTCGGATACCGGCCTGGTCTCCGCCCATGCCGCCGATAACGGCTGTACGCTTGCCCTCTATGGGCACACGCACCTGCGAAACGATGTCACGGAAGGCGGCGTGCGTGTGATGAACCCGGGCAGCATCAGCATGCCGCGCAGCGGCAGAGGGAGCTGCATCCGCCTGACGGTGCAGGGCGGCCGTCTGCTTGCGGTCGGATTTTTGGACACGGACGGCGCGCCGTATGACGAATCGCTGGATAAAAAGAAGAAAAAGAGATTTGGGTGGTTTTGACCTATGTTATTAACGATTGATGTGGGCAATACAAATATGGTATTCGGCCTTTTTGAAGGAAAGAACCTGGTTGGCTCGTTCCGTATCTCAACCAACGCGACCTCAACGTCGGACGAGATCGGCATGCAGATTTTGCAATATTACCATTTCCTGAACATCGCCCCGGAGAACACCTCGGCGGTCATCATCGCTTCGGTGGTGCCGCCGGCCATGTATTCGCTCAAAAACGCGATCCGCAAATACCTGCGCATCCAGCCGCTCGTGGTCGGCAAGGATGTGGACACCGGCATGGTGAACCGCTATAACAACCCGCGCGAAGTGGGGGTTGACCGTCTGGTGAACGGCGTTTCGGCTGTGGCCCGCTACGGCAAGCCGCTGATCATCGTGGATATTGGCACCGCCATTACGTTTGACGCCATCGGCCCGGACGGCGCATACCTCGGCGGCGCAATTTTCCCCGGCATCAAGGTCGCCATGGAGGCGCTCTTTATGAAGGCGTCCAAGCTGCCGCGCGTGGATATCGCGCCCACCGAGTGCGCCATTGGCCGCACGACCGTGCAGAGCATGCAGTCGGGCGCGGTGCGCGGCTATGTCGGCGCGCTGACCGGCATCATCGAAGACATGAAAAAAGAACTCACCGGCAATGTGCGCGTGATCGCGACCGGCGGCATGGGCCGCATGATGGCCGAACACTGCGCGCTTATCGACGAGGTGGACCCCAACCTGACGCTGGATGGCCTGCGCATGATTTATGAGCGCAACCGCACGCTGTTCCGTCAAAAATGCACGTGCCGCGAGCTTTCCATCATCGAGGCCACCGAAGAATCCTAACCGCTTGCAGCAGGGCAGACGCCCTGCTGTTTTTTTGTATAACCGCCCCGTTTTTCGGGCATCCTATGGACGAGGTGAGGTTATATGGCTGACTATTTCCATATGGACAACAGCATGGGGCGGTATTTCCGCACCCTCCCGAAAAATGTGCAGGAAAGCATCCTGCAAAGCGGCGTGGTCTTCCGCACCGAAGCGGATATGCGCCGCGTGGCCGACTATATTGTGGGGCAAACCCCGCAGCAATGACACAGGGCGTCCGCACGGAAAACGTGTGCGGGCGCCCTGCTGTTTTTTTGCATAGTTTTAGGCAAGTTCCTGTAAAGATTATACCATGCTTCGCCCTTTTCTGCGATTGCCCCTTGTTTCTGCCGCCCGGGTGTCGTATACTAATGGCATCATACCATTTTCAGAATAGGAAGGTTTTTCTTTCATGAATATTATCATCGCGGGCGACGGCAAGGTCGGCCTTGCCCTGACCCGCCAGCTCCTGCGGGAGGATCATGACCTCGTGGTCATTGACTCCAACCCCAAGGTGTTGCAGGCAAACCTCGACCAGCTGGACGTAATGACCATCCAGGGCAATGCCGCGACCATGAACACCCTGCGCGCGGCGGGCGTTGACAAGGCCGACCTGCTGATCGCGGCGACCAGCGCCGACGAAATCAACCTGCTCTGCTGCCTGACCGCCAAGCGCATGAACAAGCGCATCCACACGATTGCGCGTGTGCGCGCGCCCGAATATGCGGAGCAGCTGTTTTCCATGCGCGAAGACCTGGGCCTTTCCATGACGATCAACCCCGAGCAGAGCGCCGCGGTCGATATTTTCCGTTCCCTCCAGTTCCCGAGCTTTTTACAGCGCGAGCCGTTCGCCAAGGGGCGCGTCGAAATTGTCGAGCTGCGCGTCAGCAGCGACAGCGTGCTGGCCGGCATCCCGCTGAGCGGCCTGTATAAAATCGCGCGCGTCAAGGTTCTCGTCTGCGCCGCCCTGCGCGGCGGCAATGTCACCATCCCGGACGGCAGCTATGTCATCCAGGCGGGCGACCACATTTATGTTACGGCAAAAGCCGTGAACCTTGCGCAGCTGATCAAAAACCTCGGCATTGCTACCCAGAAGATCCGGCAGGCCATGCTGATCGGCGGCGGCCGTCTGGCCTATTATCTGGCCGAGCGCCTGCTGAGCGCAGGCATCAGCGTGAAGATCATCGAAAACAACCCCGCACGCGCGGCCAGCCTGGCCGAACAGCTGCCGAAGGCCGCGGTCGTACTTGGGGATGGCTCTTCCAAGGCGCTGCTCGACAGCGAGGGCATGGGCGCCACCGACGCCGTCGTCACCCTGACCGGCATTGATGAGGAAAACATTGTCATCTCCATGTATGCAGGCGCAAACGGTGTGCCCAAGGTGGTCACCAAGGTCAACCGCCTGGAATACAGCGGCATGTTTGCCGACATGGGCATTGGCAGCATGGTCAGCCCCAAGGAGCTTTGCAGCAGCAACATTGTGCGGTATGTGCGGGCCATGCAGAACCAGAAGGGCAGCGTGCTGGCGCTGCACCGCATTGCGGACGGCAAAGCAGAAACGCTGGAATTTCTCGTGGACGATTCGGTGCACTGGTGCGCCACGCCGCTCAAGGATGTGCCGCTGAAGCCCGGTGTGCTGATTGCCTGTATCACCCATCAGGGCCAGACCATTATCCCGGACGGCAGCAGCCATTTTGTCAAAGGCGACACCGTCATCGTGGTCACGACCTGCGAAAACCCATTCCGCCAGATGAACGATATTTTCCGCAGCAGCGACCGGGGCGTGATGTATGAATATTAAAATTGTAGGCCGCACCATCGGCCGTGTCATCCTGATGGAATGCCTGTTCATGCTGCCCGCCCTGATCTGGTGCCTCATCGACCGCGAGTATGACGTGCTCGGCGCCTACGGTCTGACCATCCTGATCATGCTGGCCACGGCGGGCCTCCTGCTGCTGATCGGCCGCGGCGCGCGGGAAACCTTTTTTGCACAGGAGGGCTTTGTCACCGTCGCATTGTGCTGGGTGGCCATCTCGGTGATGGGCTGCCTGCCCTTTTACCTGAGCGGCCAGATCCCGCATTTTATTGACGCGCTTTTTGAATCCATTTCCGGCTTTACCACCACCGGCGCATCCATCCTGCCCGATGTGGAAGCGCTCAGCCGCGGCCTGCTGTACTGGCGCAGTTTCACGCACTGGCTGGGCGGCATGGGCATTCTCGTGTTTGCGCTCGCTGTGGTTTCCGATAAGACTTCGGGCGGCACCTTCCACCTCATGCGTGCGGAAAGCCCGGGGCCCAGCGTCGGCAAGCTGACCCCGCGGCTGAAAGACACAGCCGTCATCTTATATGGCATTTACTTTGCAATGACCATCCTGTGCCTGATTTTCCTGTTGCTCGGCGGCATGCCGCTGTTTGACAGCCTGTGTACCGCGTTTGGCACCGCCGGCACGGGCGGCTTTGGCGTCAAAAACGACAGCATGGCCGGCTACAGCCCATACCTGCAAAATGTCTGCACGGTGTTTATGACATTATTCGGCGTGAATTTCAGCATTTACTACCTGCTTCTTCTGCGCCGTTTCACCGATGTATTGCGCGATGAAGAGCTGCGCTGGTATCTGCTGATTATGGCGGGCGCTACTGCGGCCATCGCGTGGAACATCCGCCCCATCGAGGGTTCGATACGCGACAGCATCCACCATGCGGCGTTCCAGGTGTCCAGCATCATGACGACCACCGGTTTCTCGACCGTGAATTTCGATGCGTGGCCGACCTTCTCCAAAGCGATCCTGCTGTGCCTGATGGTGCTTGGCGCCTGCGCAGGCAGTACAGGCGGTGGGTTTAAGGTCATTCGGTTGGTGCTCATCTTTAAAGATTTAAAACGCAATATCCGGCGCATCCTGCGTCCGCGCGCGGTCATCGCCCTGCACGTCAGCCGCCAGCCAATCGATCCCCAGGTTCTGCGCGGCGTCAACTGCTTTCTGTCCGCGTATATGCTGCTGGCCGGTACAAGCATAATTGTGGTCTCACTGGAACCATACTCGCTCGAAACCAGCATTTCGGCAGTGCTGGCCTGCTTCAACAACATCGGCCCGGGTCTTGACATTGTCGGTCCGGCGGCTCATTTTGGCACGCTCAGCGATCTGTCCAAGCTGGTATTATCCGCCGACATGCTGCTCGGCCGTCTGGAAATCTTTCCAATCCTTGCTTTGTTCAGCCGGTACAGCTGGCGGCAGCGGCTATAAAAACAGGCATCCCTGCACGAAACACCGTGCGGGGATGCCTTTCTGCATCATCGACATAAGCCTTTTTTGAACCACTCGCCAGTCGGGTGGTTCAAAAAAGGCATCCATCTTTCGGATGGATGCCAGATGGCGGAGCGGGTGGGATTCGAACCCACGGACGGTTTCACCCGTCAAACGATTTCGAGTCGTTCTCGTTATGACCTCTTCGATACCGCTCCATATGGACATGCGCTACAATACAGCTTTATTAGTATAGCACACGCTTGTCCGTTTTGCAAGCACTTTTTTATACCACTTCTTCGCACGCTTTCCGGTACAGCCGCTGCATTTCGAGGGCGTCCTCCGCCTGCGTTCCCGCGGATTCACAGATCACCGTCGGAGCATATCCGCGCTCGGCCAGCACGCGCGCAAGCGGTGCAAATTCCGGGCCGTACACCCGATCGGCAAAGGTCAGATGCCGCACCTCACCCTTGGCGGAATACTCGATCTTGGAAAAATGGCTGTGAAAATGCGCGGTTCGCTCGCTGCCAATCCCGTTTTCCATCCGGTCAAACAGCGCGCAGAACGCCTCATAGCTGTTGTATTTTCCGTTCGTGCGCGCATTGAGATGCCCAAAATCGATACACGGCAGCAAACGGTCATCCAGCGCGACCAGCTGCACGATTTCCTCCGCGCTGCCAATCACGCTTTGCTTGCCCATGGTCTCCAGGCAAATTGTCTGCTGCGTATAACCCGCCTCATCTACGGCCGCTAAAATCGCGCGTACATTCTCGATGGTGTTGGCAAACGCTTTGTCGCGGGACTGTTTCCCGACGCCGCCGCAGTGCACCACCAGACGCCCCGCGCCCATTGCGGCCGCGGCATGGCAGCTTTTCAGCACATAACCGATGTTTTTCTCCATGCGTTCGGGTTCCGGGGAGGACAGGTTGATATAATACGGTGTGTGCAGCGACAGCGTAATGCCATGCGCACGCGCCTCGTCGCCGATTTTGGCGGCGGTCTCGTCCCCGATGTTCACGCCCCGGCCGCACTGGTATTCATACGCGGCCAGCCCCAGCCCGCGCAGCCATTTGGGCGCGTCCGCAGTGGCCTTAAAGCCCGCGGCGGCAAAGGAATCAGAATTGCCCGCCGGGCCGAATTTAATGCACATGTCCCTCATCCTCCTGCATTTTCCGTCTGCCCCGCTCGATAAAGCTCTTTTCAAGGCGGCAGCGCACGCCGATCCAGAACTCGCCGCGGTCGATCGACTGCACCTGGCAGGTCAGGGCGCCCATCCGGTTGCCGCCCAGTACATCGGTGAAAATCTGGTCGCCAATCACCGCAATCTCGTGCATGGGCAGGCCGAGCTGCTCTGCCCCCATCCGGAACCCGCGGGACAGCGGTTTGGTGGCGCGGCTGACCCACCGCACCCCCATTGGCCCGCTGAACGCACGCACACGCGCCGCCTTATTATTAGATAAAAACAGGACTTTGATGCCTGCTTTTTGCAGGGAATCCACATAAGCGCATAGTTCCTCGCTTGGCAGCCTCATCCGGTGCGAGGATGCCGTACCGTCGATGTCGATCAGCGCGCCGCGGATGCCGCGCTTTTGCAGGAACGCAGGCGTGATTTCAAAAATCGTCTCAAAAACGCAATCGGGCGTCAAAACGTGTAACATAAAAGCGACTTGCTCCCGTCCTTCTTTTTTGCCGTTGGCATACATATAGTATTGTATGCGATTGTGCTAAAAAAGTCCAGAAAAAAAGGGTGAAGCAATATGCAGCCAACAAACAACCTGATTTTAGTCTGTGCGGGTGCGGATACTGCGGCCGCAGCGCAGCACAGCCTTCCGCTCCTACAGCTCTATCTTGGCGTCGGGCGCGGCGGCAGGGTCACTCGCCTGAGCCTGCCTGCGCGGCTTGAAGGCTGCTATCTCGGGGTCAGCGACCTTGGGCTTGATGGGGATATTCCCGGGTTTTGTGCCGAAGCGCTGCTGCATGAGGCAAAAAAACAGAACATGCGCGGTATTTTTGCCGACATTGAAGCGGACAGCCCCGCGGCGCGCGCACTGCTCGGCCCGCTTGACCGTCTGATGCACGAGGCCGGCCTGCCGCTGTTTGTCCCGCTCCGTCAGGCGGGCGCTGTGGAGCATGCCCTGCTCGTGGCCGAAACCGCAATCAGCGGCGGCAGCCTGGATGGTTATTTCGAAGAACTTCAGCGCCAGTATCCGGGCCGCATCGCCGCCACGCTGCGGCCGGTCTCCGCCGATTTCCGTCTGCCCGCCCAGGACAGCGAAGGCCATCCGCTGACGGAAAAAGAGCGCCGGGCCTTGCAGCACACCTGCGGCGCACAGGCGTTTTTCTCCCGTGAACTGTGCGCAAAATACTTTACCTATATGGATGAACGCCAGAACGGCCATTTCGTCCTGTATGACGATCGTTCCACGCTCGAAGCCAAGCTGCGCCGTCTGGATGCGCTCGGGGTAAAGCATATTTTCGCCCTTTATCCGGATGTGGCCGCCCTGCTGTGAATCACACAATGACGTCTGCGGTCTGCGCTTTGACCAGCGCAATCAAATCCGCCGGCACGGTTTCGATCTGGCAGCCGATTTTGCCCGCGCTGACAATCATGGATGGGATTTCATTTGCGCTCTCATGGATGGTGACCGGATAGGGCTTTTTAAGCCCGACCGGCGAACAGCCGCCGCGCACATATCCGGTGAGGCCCAAAAGCTCCTTCACATGGATCATCTCCACCGCCTTTTCCCCGACCGCCTTTGCCGCTTTCTTAAGATCCAGCTCCTCCGCGACCGGGATCACGAACACATAAATCCCGCCGCTTTTCCCGCGCGCCACCAGCGTCTTAAACACCTGCGCAGGGTTTTGCCCCAGCAGGGCGGCAACCGTCGTGCCGTCCACCGCGTCCTTGCCGTGCGGGTACTCATGCGCCGTATATGGGATTTTGTGCTGCTCCAGAATCCGCATCACATTGGTCTTATGTTCTTTCATCGTTTATTTCCTCCCGGCCTGTTGAGCCGCCCATGGCTTTCACGCTGCCGCTGTTTTGTTTTTCTTTACTCTATCACACCGTCCCCGGGTTTTCAAGGACGGCCTGCGTCTGTGCGGCCGTTTGGGCTTACGGGGCGCCGCTCATCGCAAAAACATTAGCCGCTGCGGTATACTCTGCCGCCCGGGTGGAAATAATCCCCGCAGAGGATAAAAAGATGATCCCGCTTCCGCACGGCTTTTGCCGTTTTACTTTTCCCGCCGCTGTGGTATACTAAAAGCATCCAAATCGCGGGAGGTGGCTGCCGTATGGCACAAAATTTTACACCGTCTGAGCGCACCCAGACCCTGCTTGTGCTCGCTTTGCTCGGCGAAGGCGATAAGACCGGGTTTGAATTAGTGCGCGCGCTGGAAGCGCGCCGCGACTGCGCATTCTGCTGCCGCGAAGGTATGCTGTACCCGATCCTGTACCGTTTGTGCGATATGGGGCAGATCGTCAGCTATGACCGGGAAACGGAAGCCGGGATGCGCCGCTGCTACCGTCTGACACGGCTGGGCGCCCATGTGCTCGGCCGTAAGCGGGATGAATGGAAGCGCCTTTCGCGCGCGTTCGGCGGCGCGGTGGGAGGTGAGGCGTGTGCCAAAAACACCGACTGAGCGCTGGCTTGACCGCGTATGCGCCCATCTGCGTCCTGGGCGCCACTGCGAAGCGGTGCGCCGCGAACTGGCCGCCCATCTGGACGACCGCCTGCGCATCCTGCGCACACAGGGGCTAAGCGCGGAAGAAGCCGAAAGGCAGGCGGCGCGCGCAATGGGCAGCCCGGATGAACTTGGACGGGCGCTTGCAGAACTCTATCATCCGCTGCGCCGTTTCCTGTGGTGGATGCTCACCATCCTCGCCTGGACGCTGCTGGCCGGGCTGGCCATTTATCTGTTGCTGCACGCCTTCGGCGCAGTCTGAACCTCCCGCGCGCGGCGGGAGGTTTTTGAATGTTAAGGGATTGTCAAGATTTTGTGGAGGCGGTGGTTTAAGACCGCGTTTTATAGTAAAATAAGCGTATACTTTTGTGTTCTTTTATAATCTTTCGGCTTGCAAGTGAGGTAACAGATTGAAAAATACCTGGCTCAAACCCCGCGAAAAACTTTTTGAATCTTTAAACGCCGTGCTGCCGGTCATCGGGATTGTGCTTGTACTCTGCTTCAGCATCGCGCCAATTTCGCCCAGCATCCTGCTGTGCTTTCTGCTCGGCGCCGTACTGCTCATCATCGGGATGATGTTCTTCACCCTGGGCGCCGATATCTCCATGAGCCCAATGGGCGAGCTCGTGGGCAGCAGTATGACCCGAAGCAAAAAGCTCTGGCTGGTCGTGACCCTATCCTTCCTGCTTGGCTTTATCATCACCATTTCCGAACCGGATTTGCAGGTGCTCGCCGAACAGGTACCCTCGATCCCCAATATGACGCTGATCCTTGCGGTTGCATGCGGCGTGGGTACGTTTCTGGTCATCGCGCTGCTGCGTATGCTGTTCAGCATTCCGCTGCGCAACCTGCTCGCAATATTTTACCTGATTGTGTTTGGCCTGGCGTTTTTTGCCCCCCGCGATTTCCTCGCGGTTGCGTTCGACTCGGGCGGCGTCACCACCGGCCCGATGACTGTCCCGTTCATCATGGCGCTCGGCATCGGCGTCGCGTCCATCCGTACCGACCGCCATGCCGCCGACGACAGCTTCGGCCTGGTTGCGCTCTGCTCCATTGGCCCCATTTTAGCCGTCCTGCTGCTCGGCATGATCTACAACCCGGAAAGCAGCGCATATTCCCCGCCATCTCTCCCGGAAATCGGCGACTCGACCGAGCTATGGTCGCTGTTCTGTGTGGAATTCCCAGCGTATTTCAAGGAGATTGCAGCCTCCCTTCTGCCGATTGTCGTGTTCTTCGGCGTTTTTCAGGCGCTCGTTCTCAGGCTGTCCTATCAGAAGCTGCTGCGCATCGCCATCGGGCTCGTGTATACATACCTGGGCCTGGTGCTGTTCCTGACCGGCGCCAACGTGGGGTTTATCCCGGCCGGCAACTATCTCGGCCAGGTGATCGCCGCCCTTCCCTACCGCTGGATCATCATCCCCATCGGCATGCTGATCGGCTATTTTATCGTCAAAGCCGAACCGGCCGTGTATGTGCTCAACCGGCAGGTTGAGGAGATCACCGACGGCGCCATCCCGGCGCGCGCCATGGGCGCGAGCCTGTCCATCGGCGTCGCGGTTTCGGTCGGCCTTGCCATGCTGCGCGTACTCACCGGCCTTCCGGTTCTGTATCTCCTGATCCCGGGATATGGGCTTGCGCTCGGCCTGTCGTTCTTTGTCCCCAAAATCTTTACCGCCATCGCGTTTGACTCGGGCGGCGTGGCCTCCGGCCCCATGACCGCCACCTTCCTGCTGCCTCTGGCACAGGGCGCGTGCATTGCCGTGGGCGGAAACATTGTCACCGACGCATTCGGCGTGGTCGCCATGGTCGCTATGACCCCGCTCATCACCATCCAGGGGCTCGGCATGATCTACCAGATCAAAAAACGCCGCAGCGAAAAGCGCCTGTCCGCCATTACGCCCGCCATGGCTTTCGAAATGCTGGACGACGATGCGATTATCGAACTGTAAGGAGATCCTGCCATGAGCGAACTCTACCTGATGGCCACCATCACCGACCGCGAGAAATGGAAAAAATTTCGCAGCTTTTACCGCTCTTTCGGCATTGAGGTCACGCTGAGCACGGTTGCAAGCGGTACGGCGGCCAGCGAAATGCTGAACTATTTCGGCCTGGAAGAATCGGAAAAGGTTGTTATTTTTGCGTTTGTCACGCGCGAGTTGTGGCGCACGGTCAAAGAAGGGCTGCAAAAGCAGCTGCGGATCGATGTGCCCGGCACAGGCATTGCCTTTATCATCCCGCTCAGCAGCATCGGGGGAAAAAAACAGCTCCAGTTCCTGACCGAGTACCAGAATTTCACCAAAGGGGAGGAATCCACCTTGCTTGATACCAAATACGAGCTGCTTGTGGCGATCGCAAACCAGGGCTACACCGACCTGATTATGGATGCGGCGCGCGAAGTCGGCGCGGCCGGCGGCACAGTCATCCACGCCAAGGGCACGGGCATGGAAGGCGCGGAGCGCTTCCTCGGCGTGTCGCTTGGCAGCGAGAAGGAAATGGTGTTCATTGTGGCAAAGCGCGAACACAAAAACACCATTATGCGCGCTATTATGAAAAAAGCGGGCATGGAAAGCAAGGCGAAAAGCATTGTTTTCTCCCTCCCGGTCACCAGCACGGCAGGCATGCGCCTCATGGAAGAAAGCCACGAAGAGGACTGAAAAATTTTTTTATTGCGCAACAGGAACCCCCTCCGGGAAGCATCTGCTTCCCAGAGGGGGTTTTCGCCGGTTTTCACCGGCTTTCAGCCGTTATCCGATCAAAATATAAATCGCGGCGCGGAGCGGGCCCCCGGAAATCAGCGGGTTCCGGCCTGTTTCATAGAAAGCGCGATGCGGCCTGTCTTCCGGTTGACCCCCAGCACGCGCACCGTCACCACGTCCCCGACCTTGACGGCTTCGGACGGGTGTTTGACAAACCGGCTGCTTAGCTCCGAGATGTGCACCAGCCCATCCTGATGCACGCCGATGTCCACAAACGCGCCGAAGTCGGTCACGTTGCGCACCGTGCCGGCCAACTCCATGCCGTCCTTCAGGTCTTCCAGGCTGAGCACATCGGAACGCAGCACCGGCCGCGGAAGATCATCACGCATGTCACGGCCCGGCCGCAGCAGCTCCTGCGCGATGTCCATGAGCGTCGGCACGCCCACCCCGCAACGCTTTGCGGCGTCCTCTTTGCCCAGCTGCGCGATGCGCGGCAACAGGTCGGCCACTTTGCCTGCCGCCGCGTCGGCGGCCGTATATCCGGTCAGCGTGAGCAGGGTTTCGGCGGCGGCATAGGATTCCGGATGCACCGCTGTGCGATCGAGCAGCACGTCGCCGTCCGGCACACGCAGGAAGCCGGCGCACTGTTCATAGGCCTTCGGGCCAAGCCCCTTGACCTTGAGCAGCTGCCTGCGGCTGGAAAAACGGCCGTTTTGTTCGCGGTAAGCCAGAATATTTTTGGAAACGGTTTTACTCACGCCCGCCACGCGCGCCAGCAGCGACGGGGACGCGGTGTTGATGTCCACGCCGACCGAACTGACGCAGTCCTCGACCACGCCGTCCAGCGCCTGACTGAGCCGCGCCTGCGGCATATCATGCTGGTACTGTCCCACGCCAATGGATTTGGGATCGATCTTCACCAGTTCGGACAGCGGATCCTGTAAGCGCCTTGCAATGGAAACCGCACTTCTCTGTCCCACATCAAAGGCCGGAAACTCCTCTGTAGCAAGCTTGCTTGCAGAATAGACGGAAGCCCCTGCCTCATTGACAATCACATACTGGACCTGCTCCTTGATCTCCTTTAGAAGATCCACGATGATCTGTTCCGATTCCCTGGATGCGGTTCCGTTTCCAACGGAGATCAGGGAAATGTTGTATTTTCGGATAAAATCCTTCAGGATCTTCTTGGCCTCCGCCACCTTATTCTGGGGCGCGGTGGGATAGATCACGACCGTATCCAGCACCTTCCCCGTGCTGTCCACCACGGCCAGCTTGCAGCCTGTGCGGAACGCAGGATCCCACCCCAGGACCACACGGCCCACAATGGGAGGCTGCATGAGAAGCTGCTC
>URFQ01000060.1 GCA_900547195.1 uncultured Butyricicoccus sp. | reverse complement strand
TTGTTCCAACCATCCGGGGATCTCGGCACCCTGTTCTCTCTTTGATTTCTTTTAAATGCGCGTTTGGACACTCTGAACAAAAGCCCCGTCTTGACAAAGACGGGGCGCAGGATGTATAATGAACACCAGCAAGACGGTTGCCCTCCGCATAAGGGCAGCTGTTCCTCACATCGATTTTAAGTCGAGAAGAAAGCCGCTTCCTTTATGTCAGTGGGGGCGGTTATTTCTTTTTATGCTGAAAGCATAATCCGATCACGCCGATAATCACAAGCGCAAAGGCAAACAGCCCTTCGTATGTAACCATATGCGCACCTCCCTTCCGGGAGGAACAACCTTTATACTATCTTGCTGGCGAGGTCTATTATACCATCCCCGCCATTCTTCGTCAATTTTTTACCGTCTCTTCTGGGGCGGCTTTTTTTACCCTTTGCGCGCAGCCATGGCGATCTGCAGCTCGCTGACCATCTCGCGCGCGATCCGCGTGACATCCGCGTCCTCGCGCACAGTCATGCCGTAAAGCTGGATGTTGATGCCCCCGCCGAGACCGCCGCCCGCGTCAGCCTGCCTGGCCTGATTGGCCGTCAGCACGCGCTCGCCCTCATGGAGCATGGCGGGATAGTTGTCATAGGGGACACGGTCAATGCCGAACGCCCTGCCCAAATAATTTGATGCAGGCTCTCCTTTTGTTGTACCGCCCGATGTCCCTCCAGTGAGATAGCTGGACGCAGGTCCTGGGACATGACCCGGTCGTGCAAGCGCTGCCGCCAGCCCCTTCTGGTACTCATAGCCTTTTCGCAGCCCGGCATCATAATACGCGCTATTGGATGCAGCATCTTCCCGAATTGCCGCCGCAAGGGAAAGCTCACTTTCCAGCGCAAGCTGCGCTCCCTCGCTGGCGTTATACTTATTCATGCCCTGCACCTTAGCCCGCGTGATGAGTTCGCCCATCTTGATGGCATCGTCCTCGGCCTCAGCGCTCTGATATTCATCGGACGCCATCATCGCGTCCTCCGCGTCGCGAATGTACTGCTCCTTGCTGTTTTCCAGTTCGGCCTGCCATGCCCCGATCGCATAATTGGCTTTACGGATCGCATCTCCACTCTCGCCCTGCATCCAGTCGGTCTGATTTTTTATGCCTACCTTGCGGACTTCGTTGTAGCCCTCGCCCATAGCGGCCTCAAGTTCCTGATTCCAGCCCTCCAGCGTGCTGGTTAGGCCCTCAAATGTCGTGCTCTGGTCGGCCATTGCGCCCTTGAATGAGTTCTCCATGCCCTCGAGGATAATCTCGACCGCACGCTTGCCAAGCACCTCGCCGCCCGAGATTTTCTCCAGCATTTTGCCGTAGTCCACACCATAAGCGTCCGCAAGATACTGCACCGCATTGATACCGCGGTCGTTCATGATGTCAAGATCTTCACGTGTAGCATTTCCGCCCATGTACATGCGACCGAGCGCTGTTGCAATTGCGCCCATATCCTGCGTTTCCATGCCGAGCGCCGCGCCCGCGTCGCCGATCTTGGTCAGCGTTGGGATCATGTTGCCGACCTGGAAGCCGTAGGTCTTCAGCACCTTGGACATGCTGGTCAGATCGTCATATAGGAACGGCGTAGTATTGGACAGATTGCGCACATCCTTCAGATATCGCTCAGCCAGCTCTTTGTTTTTATCAAACAAAGTGGTAAACGAAATCAGGTCGGTTTCGCGCTTGCCTGCAATCGTAGAACCGCTCGCCCGCATCTCCTCCTGCTTGCTGAGCTGGCCTTCCACCTGCTCCTGCACGTAGGATTTGAATGCGTCGTCGCGCTCCTGATAGATGCTGTTCGCGCCGGAGACCGCGCCGACAAGCGCACCGACGCCAGCGCCGATGGCTGTACCGATGCCTGGTGCGATCATGCTGCCGATGGCCGCACCCGAGCCTGCGCCGCCCAGCACGCTGCTGAACATACTGCCTGCCTGGCTGCCGTAAGCCGACGAGATGTATGTTCCTGCCAGCTCACCGGCCAGATCGCCGACCATCGACAGTGCTCCAGCTCCGGCCAGCCGATCCAGAATGCTCTGGCTTTCGCCTGCGGCGGTACTCTGCGCGCCGCCGCCACTACGCGACTTGCTGATCTGACTATCTGCATTCGTAAGATCCTTCTGCGCCTGCCGGGCCGCCTGGCTGACTTCACGCAGTTCGTCGGTAATGTTATCAACATTCAGGTGGGCGTTCTCCAGACGCTCGATGGACTCCGCCGTGCCGTCCAACCCCTTCTGGGCCTCGCGCAGTTCTTTCTTTGCGCCGTCCAGATCGGTTTTCAGGGTCGCTTTCTTTTTGTTCAGCGCCGTAATCTCGCGATTTAGCTCCTCGACATCCTTGTTGAAAGCACCGGCATCTCTGGACATCCGTTCGAATTCCCGTGAAAAGTTATTGCGTGCGCTGACCGCAATGGATACGTCCGGCATCTGTCGTCACCTCCTGTTTTCGTCCTCAAACTCAGCGAAAGCAAGAAGAATCAACTTCTCACCCTCGCTGAGCTGTGCAAACTGCTCGGGCAGCATATGATGCTCGCGCCATGCGCGGTACATCAGGACGGTGCGCCAGTCACCGGCGTAGAGTTTTTTTTAACGTCGTCCACAATCTCGGTCACCTGGCGGCGATAGCCGCTCAGCTTCTCGATGCGCATGGCCAGCTCCGCGATTTCGCCGGCCGACAGCATTTTCGGCAGCAGCATCGCCGGGGTCGGCGCGCCGTAGCGCTCCCGCAGCGCGCCGCTGCGCAGGTCAGGTTCAACCACCCCCGCGAGGATCACCGCGATATTCACATCGCCGTCCGGGCGGCCTCCCTCCATGCGGTTAATGTCCTGAATTTCGTTATAGCCGAGTTCGCGCACCGTGAAAACGACCTCCTGACCCGCACGGCGGGACAGGTCGCGCATCTTGATCCGCTGTCGGCGTCCCTCCCTGGGGCCAAGCCCCAGCAGAACATCGATAATATTCTTTTCCATTTTGTCCTCCTTATCTCGGCTTCACGGTGTCCAGAAATTCGCGTTTTGTGAAGGTAAACGGATGCTCGGTCTTGCCGATCACGCCCGCTTCCCAGTCCGCAATCGTCTCATCGTCGAACGAGCAATTATACAGCGCCACGCGCTCCGCCCCCCACGCATCAGGGTCGTCCAGCTTGGAGATAATGGTGAAGCGCGGGTCATGGCCCTGCGACACCACATCGCCCACCAGCTCGTTCATACGGCTGGAGACCTTGTACAGACCGATGGAGCCGGTGCCTTCAATGTTGGTAATCTTGGTATCTACCTCCATCTGACCGCACATCGGCACCTTTTCTTTGTTGTACGTGCGCTTGGCCTGCATTTTATACGTCTCGGCGACCTTAACGCCGTCGAGCCAGACTTCGCCCCACGTACCGCTCATCACTCGCGTTGCTTTATCCATTCTTGCCTCCTATCACACCGAAACCGGGATTTTGACATCCTCAATCGCGTCAAGCGGCCTCACCGACGCGCGCAGGAACACCTGCGAGCCGGTATTTGCCTCGCGCAGCGCCTGCTCGTCCATCTCGGACGTATCGACGCCCTGTTTTTCCAGCCATGCCTGCTGGGCGTCCACGTCGATCTCTACGACCGTGGTGCCCTCTTGAATCAGCTCATTGCGTTCCAGATCCTGCAGGTACGCCTTGACCGCGGTGCACAGCACCAGCTTGTTGTCGTAACTGTTGGCATATTTGCCGATGTAGCTGTCCGCGATCGACTGTTTAAGGTCGGTGTAAATCATGTCGAGCAGTTCGACAATCTTGATTTTCTGGAACACCGCGCCCTTGTCCTGCGTCGTGGTCGTCAGACTGTTGACGCCGCGCGAGATTTTGGCCTTGATACCGTCGTGGATCAAAATCAGCTTGCCGGCGTCCACGGCCTTGTCTGCGTCCTCGCCGCTCAGGCGCGTGAAATCCTCAACCTCGCTCAGCGGCGCATAGGTGCAGGAAATGGTCATCGGCGTACCGGCAATCAGACCGGCGATACGGCTGCAATACTGCGCCGCCGTGAAGGCGTCCGTTCCGACCTTGATGCCCGCAGTCGTGAAATTAACCACACCCTCGCTGTCCGCCGTCTGGTCGGGCAGCACAGCCTTGACCATGTGCCCAGCCGCGCGCTCCGCCTTGACCCAGCTCGCCACCGCCTGTGCTTCAGCGGGCTTGATATCCGGCGGGCCGCACAGGTAATCGAATGTCTGTGTCTGCGCCCAGTTCAGGCCCGCGGTCAAATTCGCCGCGTCGGCCGCGTCCACATAAACCAGCACCTTGCGCGGCGGATTCACGTAGCCGAGAAACGCCCGGCGGATGTACGCCTGATTTACTTCGGTCAGCGCGGAAGGAATCTGCGCGGAGCGCGTCAGCGTCAGCACCGATGCATCCAGCTCCGCATCGTCGCGGATCAGCAGCGCGACAACGCCCTTGTCCGATGTCGCAATCGCCGCGGCCGCCGAACTTTGAAATGTAATGAAAATACCGGGAACCGGCATATTATTCCTCCTTTGCTCGCATGGTTGTCTGCACCTCGGTGATCGGCGGTTCGGTCTCCGCCTCGCCGGGTGCCTCGTCCAAATAATGCAGCGTGATTGTGACCTCCATACCGTCGTCCGCCGTCCGGCTGGTCACGTCGCTGTCCACATGCAGCGCGCGGTCGCCCACACGCACGAAGCCGATTGCAAACAGCTCGGCCACATCGTCGCTCGCCTGCGCGAGCGCGTCGGTGTCCGCATTGCCGTCCGCATTCAGCGCGCCGATGCACAGGATGCTCACCGGCTGCGCGATTTCACGCGCCCAGCGGGTCGCCGGCTTGCTGCTGCGCGTGCCGAGCTCAATGTAATAGCTCGGCCGGTCAAACTGCTCGGGCAGCCCATCGCGGTAAACCGTCCAGCCTCTGCCGAGCGACACCAGCGCCCGGTTTACCGCGTCCAGAATGTCTTTTTTTGCAATCATGTACTCACCTCAGTGTATTTGCAATTTGATCGGCCAGATCATTTGCGGCCGCAAGCAGAAGCCGCGGCGCATCTGCCCGGCTGGCCGAATAGAAGCGCCTGCCGCGCACCCAGTTGCCGCTTGACTGATTACGCAATTGACGCATGCGGCGGCTTTGCCGTGTGCTGTGCAGCTTATTTTTGCGCATTGCATGGCCATTTTCCAGATAGTTTGTAATCGCGCCCGGGCTGTTCGGGCCGCTGGAAGAATCGGTCGCGCGGACAGCGGCATAGCCGCCGCGCGAACCGACGTATTTTTTCTGCCAGCCGCTGATTTTACCATGGCTGTCGTTCAAATGACTGCGGACGTTACCTTGTACAACGGTGTGCAGGGAATCACCAAGCTTTTCGTGCACAGCGCGCTGCATATCCGGCGCTTTTCTTACGATTTCGCCCAGCGCTTTGGACAGCTGATCCAGACCATGTATTTCGACGTCCTGCATCAGGCATCCTCCTCCCGCACAATCTCATACTCGTTTTTGTAGTCGTCCAGCTCGTGGTGGGTTTGGACGCGCCACGGCTCGTCCCGGACATGAACAAGTTCTCCCGCGCGCAGCTGCACCGCCTTGGGCGTGACGAGCACATAGCACTGTTCGGTGACGCTGTTCGGGATACCTGCGTCAAACTTTACGTACTTCTCGGTCAGGCACGCCGGGAACGCGACAATTCTCTCCTGTTCTAGCGTGGGCCGAAGCAAGACAGGATCGCGCACCCGCTCGCGCCGCGTGACGCTGCACGCCATCGGCTCTACGAGCGCGGCTGTGACCGTCATAAAATGCCGGTCGTCGGAGATCGGCGTGATCTCGGTCAAAAAGCAGTGCCTGCCGTGCAGCCGCAGTGCCTGATGCAGCGTCAGGCCGCACCGGCGCATGGTGAATCGGATGGTCGGCCGGCCGAGACCGACCGAGGAAAACAGGTTTCGTTTGCTGTCCTGCTGGACGGCCGCCGCGCGGGTGCCGGCAGACACCCACGCAAACCCGCTCGCCGTTTCCTTTAGCTCCAGCACCTCGACACGGTGCCGAAGCGTCCTGGCGTTTACCATCACGATCCCCCCGATCGTTTCAGCTGATTGATCAGCCGCTGGAGTGAGATTGGGATATCCTCCTCACCGTCGTGCCAGAGCAGCACCAGCCGCTTCACAGCCAGCTCATACCGATAGGATTCGCTTTCCTCAATGTCGGCTTCCTTCAGGTACTCTTTTGCGGTCTGAATCAGGTTATATACGTCGTTGTCCTCGTCGCAATCATCGATCCCGCAGTACCGCTTGACATCATCGACCTTCATCATACGCGGATCAGCGGCGCATTATCGTCGCCCGTCAGATAGCCCGGCGTGGAGACCAGCGAAATCGCACAGTTGGTAGCCGACGCATTGACATTGGTCACCTTCACCGCATAGTAGCGGTAATCGGGCAGCGGGCGGCCGCGAATCAGAAGGGCACGTCCGGTGATGGTTTCCGGCGCGGTAAACTCCGCCACGCCGATCTGCGCAGAATCCGAGCCGCTGGCGTTATCCGCGCCCAGCAGCTCGAGCTTGATTTTCTTACCCTGTGCAACCGCACCGATCTCCGCGAGAAAATTAAACGACAGCAGGCCGTTTGCATCGACCCACGAACTGGTGACCGTCCCGCTCGAGCCCAGCGCTGCGGGCGGAGAAACCAGACGGTAGTTGATGTGTTCCAGATAGTTCATGCCGCTTCCTCCTTATCCGTTCCGCTGTCCGAGCACGACAAACGGAGATCGCGCCAGCTTGGAATTTTTAATCATGACCGGCTTATTCTGCTTTGGTGCGCCGCCACAGCGGTAGATAAAGCGGAAGCAGTTCTGATCGGTCAGGAACTCGACGTGAATGGACATGTCGGCGCGGGTCGTGCCCTTACGCAGCAGCATGTATTCGTGCAGGTCGAACAGGCCAATATCGCCGCGCGTGCCCAACTCGTGCATGTGGTCGCTCGAGATAATCGGGCGGCCCATCAGGGTCGAGCACTGCGGTGCAGCCGCCGCGCCCGTGGGCGGCAGATAGACCGGCACGCCGCCCTGGCCGATCGGGAAGTTCAGGAACGCCAGCTCCTGCTCCATGTCCGGATGCATGACCCAAACCGCGCCCGAGCGGTTGCGCGGCAGGATGCGGTGGTACATGCGCACGATGTTGTCATAGGTCAACATTTCGGTCTGTCCGGACTTTTTCGGTACTTCGACCACCGCGCCAGAGGACAGAATGCCGGACGGCTTGCCCACGCCGTCGCCGTCGAGAATAGAGCTTTCCAGCAGACGGTTCATGGCCAGCGCCGCGCCCTGATTGATGACGCCGCTGATAAACGACGTGTCCTGCAGCATCTCGTCGGTGGCGTACAGCACCGCCATCATCTTGTCGAGGTCGATCTTGACTTCCTTGAATTTGGGCTTGCTGGCGTTTACGCTCGCAGCCTCAGACACCCAGTACGCCTGAATGCCGCCGAACACCGAGGACGTAATGTCGCTCTCATCGACCTGCATCATACGCATGGAGTTGGATTCCGAGGAACAGGTGTAGCCGTCCACGCGGGACAGAATCTCGCCCGCCCGGGCCGCGCTCTCCAGAATCGGCTGGAGAAAGTCCTCCTGAATGGCGAAGCCGCCGTCCGCGCCCACGCCGGTCTGCACGCCCATGGCTTCGTTGACGGCGATCAGGCGATTGTCGGCCTTATGGAGCTTTGCCGCATTCGCAATAGCGAACATCTGCTCACCGAGCGACTGGAAGGGCTTCACGCTGTCTCTCGGCGTGCCTTCCTCGCCGGGCTGGCCGGATGCACTGTCTGCGGACAGTTTGCGCAGGTTTTCGGTCTCGGTGATCTTGTCCATCACCGACTTAATCTGTGCGTTCGTGTTCTTCAGCTCATCCAGCTTGTTTTCTGCCAGCAGCTGCTCGGCCTTCTTGACCAGCTCGCCCTTTTCCGCGCGCAGGTCGTTGATTACTTTGCTAAAATCCATAGTTACCCCTTTCATTCCGGTGGTTTACATCATACGGAGCAGTTCCAGCTCGGCTTCCAGCCGGGCTTTCTCCGCCTCGTTTGGTTTTGGATGCGCCTCGCGCCATGCGGCGCGCACCTGCTCGATCGGCGGCAGACCGCAGGACAGCGCCCGGAATCCGGAGCCGACCGCGTTCACAACATTCGCCGCCAGCACGCCGTCGTCGTCGTAAAGCACGGTATCAACCAGCCCGGCCGCGGTGGCGTCCTGCACACTCATCCAGGTCTCGCGCTCCATCATGCGTCCAAGCTCCTGTCGGGTCTTTTTGCCCTTGCAGCGCAGCTCATACGCATTGAGGATGGATTCCTTAAAGCTCTGCAGCGCGACGCGCGAGCGCTGGTGCGCGTTCTCGTCGCCCTCGGTTGCCAGCGCAGGCAGATGGATCATCACCTGCGCCACCGGAGACGCGCGCACCTCGTCGCAGCCGATCATGGCCGTGGACGCGGCTGACGCGGACAGGCTTTGAATCTCGGCGACCGTATGACACGCCGCTTCCCGCAGAACGCTGTAAATCTCAAATCCGACGAACATATTCCCGCCGTAGCTGTTGATTTCCACGATTAGGTCTTCGCCTTCCGGATTTTCCGCTACTGCCTGCCGGATATCAGCCGGGCAGGTGACATTATTCATGCCAAACCATCGGTACAGCTTGGCGTCGTCATCCGATACGACATAATTGCGGATCTGTGTCCTCACTTGCTTTCACCTCCTCCCGCAATATGGTCGATGGTGTCCAGATTCTTGGTCATGAAGAACTTCTGCCCGGTGCCGCCCGGAATCGGGTCTTTTTCCTCGAGCGCACGGCACTCGTCCGGATTGTACACACCCGAATACACCATCTTTTGATAAAATTCCGCGCGGCTGCGGCTGTCCGCACGCATGAGCGCGTCCACGTTATGCCGCAGATACATGCCTTTGCGCAGCTGCTCGGTCGAAAACAGCTTATAGGCCATTTCCTGCTCGTCTCCGATCAGGTGCGGCAGCATCGTGTTTGTAAGAAAATCAATCTGCTGCTGTTCGTTGGAATTGTATGCCTGCTTGCCCGACTGAAGCATATACTCCGGGATGCCGGTGAAGCGGCTGACCTCCTGCACCGAGAACTGCCGGGTCTGGATGTACTGTGCATCGGTCTGACTCAGCCCAAGCGAGCTGAATTTTAAACCGTTGTCGAGCACCGCAATTTTAAACGCACGATCCATGCCGGCGGCGTACTGCTCGATCTCATCGCGGATTTTATTGCGCGATGCTTTGCTCAGGTCGTCGTCGGTCTGCACCACGCCGGACAGCCGTGCGCCGTTCGCGTAAAATTTGCGGCCGAACCGCTGCGCGGCTGCGTCTCCGGCAATCGCCTCGCGCGCCAGACTGAGCACGCCGCGCCCGATCTTACCATCGTAGGTCTCGAAAAAGTGGATCAGCAGTTCAGATGACTGGAAGCGCCGGGTTTCGCCGTCCACCTGAAAGATGTACCAGCGCTGCCCGGTATCCGGATCGGTTTTCACCTGATGCCCGGACGTCGGCAGCGGGATCAGGCCGGTCACCTGCCCGCTCGCCGGGTGGCGCTCGATGTACGTGTAGCCGACGCCGTACCAGAATGCCTCGCTCAGCACGATCTTGCGCTCTAGAAACGAACTCATCGTATCGTTTGCGCGCAGATTCAGCACCCGGTTCAGGTCTGGTACGCTCTCCGGCTTGCGTGCGCCGTTCACCTTGCGGTAAAACTGGATCGGCATGCAGGCCTGCGCATTGGTCATGATGCGGTGCGCGGCCGCGATCGGGCTGAGCCGTTCGGCCGTCCGAATGTCCTCCGTGATGCCGCAATCCAACCCAAAGGTAGCGGAAAAGATTTTCTCCAGCGTCTGGATGTCCACCGGCGTATAGGTCGCGCCATTTTTCACACGCATCGCGTGTCTAAGATTCATAGCTTAATTCCCCCAGGCACGTGCGATCACAAACGCATACGCGATCATGCAAGCGCCGCATACAGCAAAGGCTGCCGCGCCGCCAAATGCCAGGGCGGCAGCCGTGGTCAGACATGCGCCTCCCGCGATCAGCAGCAGATCATCAAAGTATGTGGCTACCGTTTCGGCCAGCCGTTTCAGTTTTTCTTTCATGGTTTCCTCCCGTCACAAGATGTGCCAATCATCCCGCATGATTTTTTCATTCAGGTCAGGCTTTGCCGTGCGCTTGACCAGCAGGCGGGCCAGCGCGTTCAGCGTCCCGGCCAGCGGGTCAATGCGCTCGGAATCGTCTTTGTGCTTCTTGGAAAGCTTGATATCTCCGAAATTATTCACGACCTCGATGGCGTTCGCACAGCACCAGAGCGCGAGCGGCGAGTATTCGATCACAAGCCGCCCATTCATAAGCATGTCGCGGAACCCCTTGGTCGCCGCGTTCAGCCCCGCACAGGTCTGCGCAATCTCGACGCAGAAATCATTGTTGTTCCGCGCCTCGCACATCTTGATCGCAAGGTCGGTCGCGTTGTGTCCGTCATAATCGACCTCGAGAACCTTCCAGCTGTGTTCCCGCTCACCTTCACAGATCCAGTTGTCCACGTAGCTGTTGTCGGTCACATCGCCCGGCGTCAGCGTGCAGTATCCGTCCGCCGCCCAAGCCTTATAGGGTACGCGGTCAGTGTGCTCGTGACGCTCCGCACCGTTTTCCGGCATAAAGCCATGCATTTTAATGCCGATGCGTCCATCCGGCAGATCGAACGCCGCCCCCACACCGGACAGGTCGATGCGCTTGCCGAGGTCATAGCCGCAGTGACAGGGCAATCCGTCGGTCAGCGCGGCGAATTCTTCGCGCGGAATCATCGCGGCCTTGACGGCGGCGAGCTGCTGCTCGTTAAGATACCGGTTCACACTGCCCGCCTGCCAGCGGCACATGCGGCGGGTCAGGAACTTGCGGATTTTCTCCGCGTCGCCCGAACCGTAAGCGGTTGTGTACTCGGCCTCGATCTGCGCGAGCAGGGTTTCTCCATACTCGCCCGGATACCGGATCACAGGATTGGCCTTGGCCCAGCAGGATTTGTCATGCGGATTGTCCTCATCATCGATCTCGCGGATCATGACAAAGTACCGCTCCTCGGTCTTGCGCACCGATGGATCGCTGAGGATGCGCTTGCAGTAATCCTCTTCGACCTTGCAGGGCTTGTGCTCGGCGTCGTCGCCGGCCGTCGTGATGACGTCCAGCAGAGCCTGCCGACGCTTGCCGAATGAATTCAGCCCCAAGTCGTAGATTTCCGAGGTCTTGTGTGCGTGGTATTCGTCGACCTCAAAATAGCTTGGCGCACCTGAGTCTTTGTTGTCGGTGTCCTTACTCAGCGCGCGCATGAAGCCGCCGCGCGTCTTGTGGGTGACCTTGGTTTCCTTGACCACCAGCCGAACCCTGCCGCCTGGCTTCGCAATGCCCGGTGATGCCCGGGCAATGGCCTTGGCATCGTCATAGACACGCCGCGCCTGTCCACGGTCTACGGCCGCGCACTCGACCTCGGGGGCCGTTTCGAATTGCGCCAGCTCGGGCCGGTAGGGCGGGTAGATGACATCCGCGCACATGTGGTAATTACACTTGCAGGATACCTCGGTCGATTTGACGTTGCCGCGCGCCCGTTTGTTGTAGGTGCGTGTAAACCGGCGCGCGCCGGTGTCCTTGTGCACCCAGCCGTAAATATTGCTCTGATCAAACACCTGCCACGGCTGCGGCTCGACCGGCTGCCCGGCATACGGGCCGCGGATCTGGATGCAGCGCCCGAACCATTCCAGGATGCGGTCTGCGCGTGTGGTATCAAACACCCACGGGAAATCCTCCGTCCCCTGCCGCTCAAGATCGTCCAGAAAACGCTCACACGCTAAAATTTCATATTTGCAGCACATCGGCCGCAGTTTTCCGAAAACCACCTGTTTGGCGTAAACAGCCGCCGGATGATGCTTGCCGGTCTGCCATCTTACCGGCACCCTGCATCGCCTCCTTGTCCAATTTGGACACCGTTCTCACAGCGTCCCGCATGCGCTTCTGTGGGCATTGCAGCACCCACGCTGTCCGGCGCATAGCCTGCGCGCACACGTCGTACTCGTTGCACAATGGGCAAAGTCTGCATGTTCTGTGATCCATAGCTCAATCCCCCGTCAGCGGATCGGGATCATCTGGCGCGGGCGGTTCTGGAACGATCAGCTTGCACCGGCTCGAAATCGTCAGCCCAAGATCGTTCGCCGCCTTGCTGCACTGGGTAAAATACCGCTGCTGCGTTTTGCTCAGATCGTCGAGATGCAGCATGTTGCGCGCAGCAATTGCCTTATTGACCTCATCGGTGACGGCCAAATAGGTCTGTTCGGCGATCAGGTAGCGTGCCAGGCAGTCGTAGTCCAGTTCGCTGAGCAGATTCAGATCCACCAGCTGCTTGCCGATTTCCCGAAATTTCTTATGCAGACTTTTGGGCAGATACTTCGGCACACGCAGCTTTTTCGGCTTTGGAGCTTTTACCTCCTGCGCGCGGCGCTGCTCAATCTCGGCCTGACTCAGATGCTTTGCCCCTTTTGCAATCACAACATCAACCGGCTGTCTCGTCCCTGACATTGGCTGCACCCCCTTCCAGCAAAACCGCCTTTTGTCCGGTTTTCTCTTCCCAGCGCCGGATGATCACCGCGCAATACTGCGGATCAAGCTCCATAGCAAAGCAGCGGCGGCCATAGCTTTCTGCTGCAAGGATGGAGGTACCCGATCCGCAGAACGGGTCAAACATGATATCTCCCTTACGGGTACTGCTGCGAATCTGCCGTGCAAACAGCTCCACCGGCTTCATAGTCGGATGATCCTCGGAGCTTGCCGGCTTGTCAAACTGATACACGGTGCTCTGTCCGTCACCGCCGAACCAGCGGTGCGGTGCACGATCATCCCAGCCATACAAGCATGGTTCATGTTGCCATTTGTAGTCCTGCCGGTTTAGGGTAAAGTGATTCTTCACCCACACCAGATACTGCCGCACGGTCAGCCCGGCCGCGCGGCACGCACTGACGAACTCGAACGTGCTACCTGCACCGTACCAGATATAAAATCCCGCGCCCGGTGCAAGCGCAGTGCGCGCGGCGGTAAATGCATCGGTTAGGAAGCGCAAAAAACGCTCCGCCGGCATGCTGTCGTTCCGAATAGAAAGATGCTCTTCCGTGTCGCCATGGTAATCGACGTTATACGGCGGGTCGGTCAGCAAAAGCGCGGCCCGCTCGCCACCCATCAGACGGGCTACATCCTCAGCGTTGGTTGCGTCTCCGCACAGCAGCCGATGTGATCCAAGCTGCCAAAGGCTGCCGCGGGTGCAGCATTCGTCAGCCTTGGCGTCATCAGTCTTGACCTGTGCAGGCGTAGCCGCCAGCGCGTCAGACAGCTTGTACTCCCCGAAGCCGGTCAGGATCAGATCCACGCCTTCCTCGAAAAGCTCATGCAAGCAGGTCTCGAGGATATCCTCATCCCATGCTGACAGCTCAGCCAAGCGGTTGTCTGCGATCTGATAGGCACGGCGCTGCTTGTCGGTCAGATGCTCGACCCGTACACAAGGTATTTTCTCCATGCCTTCCGCCTGGGCAGCCTCGACCATCGCGTGACCGGAGATGATTCGGCCGTCCCGGTCAACCAGCACAGGCGCGACAAAGCCAAATTCACGCAGACTGCGGCGCAGCTGCTTCATCTGCCGCGCCGTATGCCGTCGCGGGTTCTTTTCAGCCGGGATCAAGGATTCCGGCGCAAGCAGTTCCAATTTTTCAGTTGTTTTCATCGCTTCTCCTTTCAAAATTTCAAAAATTGACCATTTTTTTCGCGCCGTGGGGATTTTTCCTCACACTCTAAGGGCCACGCAGTCTGGGCAGCCCTCGCCTGAAAACTTTCTTGGACGGGGGGGTATGTCAACTCTGGATAGCGCGCGCAGGCGCACCGACCGGCACAGGCGCGGGCCTGCGCGTGTGCTCGGGGCGCGGACGTAGCTTCAGCGCGGATCAGAGCGCCGATTTTGCATCATTTCGCGCACCGTTTTTGCGTCATGGTGATGCTTGCACAGGCTCTGCAGGTTGTCCAGATCGGTGAACAGCGACCAATCGCCGCGGTGCGGCTTGATGTGATCTACCGCAACTGCGCGAACACGTTTGCCCTCGGCCGCGCACTCCCGGCAGAACGGCTCGCGCAGAAGCTGACCGGGTCGAAGGCCATTCGTCCAGACCTTGGTGCTGTACATCCAGTGCCAGGTCTCGGACACCCCGCGTTGCTTGGTCGGACGATGCTTGTCGCAAAAGCCGTCACGGGTCAGCGCCGCGCAGCCGATCTTGCGGCACGGCCGCAGGGGTTTACTTGCCATACTCGTCCCCTCCCGAATATTTTCGCATCAGGTACACGTCTATCTGCCCGGCTGTAATCATGGCGTCAAGCTGTTTCATGCGCTCGATCAGCTTGCGGCGCAGCTCATAACCCGCCGTGCGCGTCAGCAGCACATCCAGTTCGGCGCGCCGCTTGCGCATGACCGCGAGGTTGCGCTCGTATTCGTCCGCGATCTCGCGGATGGTTTTAAATTCCGACACGCTGCACCTCCTTCGGGCAAAATAAAAGAGCCGCCCACGCAACACTCCTCACGGGAATGTTACGCAGTCGGCTCGGGTCTCGATGGGCTCTGGCTCACGCCGTCAAAATCGACGACGGACTCACTTTTGCACTTTTCACACCACAGCGGAAACTGCTGCAGCTTGGTCACGCCCCGAACGACCTGGACTCGTGTTGGTCGTCCGCAGCGCGGGCACGGGATCTTTACTCTTTGATTCTTATTATACACGCTCTCGCTCCTCCTGTCTACGCCGCGCGTGCGGTTTCTCTCCCCTGATTCATAAGATATACATTGCTTCAAGCCCAAAAAAGAAAGGCTTTATGCAATTTTGCGCTCTGATTTGGCTTTTGGTCTGCCTTTGCGTTTTCTTGTCCTCGGCTCAGGCATCAGGTATTTGATGCAGCTAAATTCACCAAACTCATTGCGCACCGGCGGCTCACTGTCGAGCACGATCGCGCCCGGCGGCGCGGACAGCGTGACGTCATCAGGCACCCAGCCGCTTTCCACTTCGGGCTTTTTGAGGTTGCGCGATGGCGTCCAGCTTCGCAGCCCACGGGTGCCGCCA
>URFQ01000059.1 GCA_900547195.1 uncultured Butyricicoccus sp. | reverse complement strand
GCGATCCTCCTTTTTCATGACCGTCAACGCGACCGGGATATCGAACAGAAGGATGCAGCCCATGGTGCACCCGATGACAAGGCCGGCGAACTGCCCCATGACAACGTCCTGCCCGGCAAGCTCGACCGCAAGCGAATAGCCGCCCGCGTCCGCGAGCAGCAGCGTGGTTGCAAACACCGAGGGCGAGGAGCCCAGCATTTCATAGACCGGTGCGATAATGGGGCGCAGCACCATGCTGAGCACCGGCGCGGCCGCAATCACACCGACCATGGCGATGGCGAGCGGCCCCATGGCTTCAAAACCTTTGTCAAAAGCTGCGCCATAGCCGCGCTTGTTGCCCTGCGCCTTGTCCACGGCGCCCAGCGCCAGAAACACCATCATGATGGTGACAATCACCGAATGGAACGAAAGCCCGGCCACATACCGCCCCACGCTTTCGGTCAAGACCGACCAGTCGGTTACTTCTTCAATCAGTTCGGAAAACATCCGTATCGCTCCCATCCCGTCTCAAAATGGATCCATCCCCGCAATTGTTCCAAAAGAAGGACGCGCACGCAGCGCTTTTCAAGCGGGGATGGATCAAAATAAGGATATCTTACAACCTTCAATCTAACGGACGGCGCGGGATCTGTCAACGGATTGGCGGCAACCCCCGAAACGCTGCAAATTCTTTCTACTTTTTTGCACATGCAGGGCGCGGGCGCTTGCCGGAGCTTGCGGATTGCCAAAAGGCCCGCGCCATTTGACGCGGGCCTGGAAGGGGGAAAGAAAATGGCAACCGGGGTCAGCCCAGGATTTCGTCCAGCTTGACTGGACGGCCTTCCCGGAAGGATTTTGCGGCCGCCATGGCAATTGCCACCGGCATCAGGCCGTCCTTTGCGCCGACCGGCGTTTCGGTGTCATTCAGGATAGCGTTGGTGAAGTCCTTCGCCTCCTGGATAAACGCATTGTTGTAGCGCTCGAGGAAGAACCAGGTGGGCTTGGAGATTTCAACGGTCTCGCTCGTGGAGATCATCGCCTGATTGTCCAGATCGTTCGAAACCTGTACGCAGCCTTTGTCGCAGTGCACCTCGGTGCGCTGGTCGTAGCCATAGTGGGATGCACGGCTGTTATCGATCACGCCGAGCGCGCCGTTTGCAAACTTCATCAGGATGATCGCCGTATCAACATCGCCGTACTGATCATAGCCTTCGCCGGACAGCGCGGCGCCGTAAGCGCAAACCTCGGTCACTTCCGAGCAGGACAGATAACGGACCATGTCGAAGTCATGAATGGTCATATCCATGAAGATGCCGCCTGAAGTTGCGATGTAGGACATCGGCTGATGGTCGGGATCGCGGGAGCAAACCTTAATAATATGCGGCCGGCCCAGTTTGCCGGATGCCACGACATCGTGCACCTTTTTGTGGTTGTGGTCAAAGCGGCGGACAAAGCCGACCTGCAGCTTGACGCCAGCCTTCTCGGTTGCGGCGATGGCTTCGCGGATTTTGCTCAAGTCGGTATGGATCGGCTTCTCACAGAATACATGCTTGCCCGCCGCCGCGGCTCGCTGAATCATCTCAGCGTGTGCGTCGGTGGAGGTACAGACGAATACGGCTTCAATCTCCGGATCTGCAAAGATGTCCTGCGGATCCCTGAAGCATTTGGCGATGCCAAGGCCTGCGGCAAACGCGATTGTATCGTCGTTCAGGAACGGGTCGGCAATGGCGACGGCTTCTGCCGCCGGAACCGATTGCACGAGGTTGGCGAGGTGCAGGCGGCCGATGCGGCCCGCGCCGAGGACGCCGATTTTGACTTTTTTAGACATAGTGAAAACTCCTTTATAAATACAGCGTTAGCGTGAAAGCTCCAGGTAGGGCGCACAGCACGCCGCGCCCATCTTGATGACTTCTTCTGCGTCCATATTCCAATACTCGGGGCGGAACAACTCGAGGCAAGCCGGGCCGCCGTATCCGGTATCCATAACCGCTTTGCTGATCTCCGCGACCGGGATGCAGCCTTTGCCCGGCATAATGCGGTGGCAGTGATCGAGCACGCGCAGCGGCAGATCCTCGCAGTCGTTGATGTGGTACACAAACAACTTTTCCTTTGGGATTTTGCGAATATATTCGAGGTCGGCGCACTTGTCATGCATGTAGAAATTGATGCAGTCCACCGTGAGGCCCACGCTGTCGCGGTTGACTGCCTGCACGATTTCCCACGCCTGCCGCAGGGAGTTACAGCACCAGCGGCGGTCGCCGATTGGCTCAAACGAGCAGCACACCCCATAAGGCTCCGCAATGTCGGCCAGCTGATTCAGCACCTTGACCGAGTCTTCGAATACTTCCTGTTCGGTCTTGCGATCCATGTCCGGCCCCATGGTCGGCACCACGATCATGTATGGGTTGCCAATGGCCTGCGCCACTTCGCAGCCGAAGGTGAACAGCTCCACGAGTTTTTCCCATTGCGCCGGGGTGTTGAAGTTGATGTCCTCGATGGAATTGAACGCAAAGGGCTTCAGGCGGCTTTTGGCAAAGAATGCCTTCAGATCGTCGATGGTGTGGGTTTTAAAATACTCCTTCAGCATGTCAAGACGCAGCTCAATGTAGTCGTAGCCATATTTTTCACACAACTCCAGATCGCGCTCGACGGAAGAATTTTGTTTACAGGTTGCTTCGTTAAAACCAAGTTTTAGAATCACTGTGTATACTCCTTTGCCTTTACATTTCGCCGCGTGCTTCGCGCGCTTCCAGTTCCGCCATGATAGAAGGGTACTGCCCGTCCAGCTTGTACACCAGAAGGACGGCCGCCGCAATTGCCCAAATGATCAGCGGGCCATATAGGTAAATGTTCTGGATCATCATCAGCGCTTCTTTCGGCTGGGCAACCGAACCGCCTGCAAAGCTCATATAGCCGCTTGCGTCCATCAATTTGGTGATGGCTGCGCTGGTGATGCCGGTGCCGATCTTAAAGCCCAAGCTGCCGCCGCCGAAGATCAGGGCTTCCTGCCGGATGTGGGTTTTCCACTGCCCATATTCGATGACGTCGCCCATCATACCAAAGACAATTGCAGTCAGCGGGGCTTCGCCCAGCGCACGGACAATACTGCTGGCCAGCGCCAGCGTGAAGCTGCGTGGGTTCAGGATCAGGGTTGCATGCGCGGCAATGGCGAGGATACAGCCCCAGAGCGCCAGGTCGCGCTTGGTAAACCGCTGGAGCAGCAGTGGGCACAGCATGGCGCCTACAACAAGCGTGCCAGCTTCCGCCAGGTATAGGACGCTGTACATCCAACTGTCGTTGCCGAACAGGTATTTGCAGTAATACGGCAGGTCGGTGCCAACCAGGGTGCCGTGTACGCAGGTGACCGTCCACAGGATGAGCACCGCCCAAAAATACCGGTTCGTGAGAAGGGCTTTCACGTTTTTGCCCAGCGGTACGTCGGACTTTGCCGCCGCCTGAATTTGTACGCGCTCCTTGCAGCGCGCAAAGCAGATAATCAGCATTACAAAAGCGATCGCCGACCACATGACCATGGCCTTCATCCATGCCTCTTTGGTGTCGCCGAACAGCTTGACCACCGGCATCGTCAAGGTGACGGAAATAATACGGCCAACCGGCGCCATTGACATGCGGAACACGGAAAGCAGGTCGCGCTCATGGGAGGAACGGGTCATCATCGTAGACAGGGTGCCGTAAGGGACGTTGATGGCTGTGTAGAGGATCGTGGTGGTTAAATTGTACGTGATGAATATGTACCAGAACTGCAGGCTTGCCGAAGTCTGCGGCACAGTAAATAGCATCACCGCGGAAATACAGTAGGGCACGCTCATCCATAAGATCCACGGGCGGGCCTTGCCCCATTTGGAATTGGTCCGGTTTACAATGAGGCCCATGATGACGTCCGAGGTGCCGTCAAAAATACGTGAAATTAGCATGACCAGGCCGACGGTCGCTACCGAGATCCCGGCATAGTCGGTATAGAACAGGGTGAGCAGCGTACTGATCATCCCAAAGACGATGTTGCAGGCCGTGTCGCCGCAACCGTAAGCCAGCCGTTCGCCGGCTTTCAGGCGGCTGCCTGGCGCCTGTACGGGCATGCTGTCCGGTTGCTCACCGCCGGACGCAAGGGCTTTCTTTTTGGTGCTCATAAGGTCTTCCTCCAGATTCAAACATTCTTCTTCCAACGCTCGGTTTGCGCTTTTGCCATGGCGCTGAACCGCTGGGTTCAGCATAGCCATTATTGTCTTTCCAAAGAGCAATTACCTTGAAATTATTGCGGTTTTTTTATGTGTTTTTTCTAGATTAGCAAGCCAAATTTATGAAAAAGCCATAAAATGTAATACATCCGGCATTTGTAAAATGATTTGAACTTGGCATTTTTATATAATTAAAAGGGAGTGATATTGTGCAAGTAGCAAAATAAAAAAGAAAGAACGCACAAAATAAAAACTATGGAATTAGATGTTTTGACGAAGGCGCAAGTTTTAAAAGACGGGGAGGGTTTTTGCTGAAAAATTCCAAGCCATATGTGTGTTTTTTCTTTGCAAAAGTATATCTATTTATTGCTTTCCGCAGAGAGCAACGGGACAGTTGTTTTTAAAAAAAGAGCAATAAATGAAAGGCGGAAAAACAGAATGTCATAAATAGCAAAGGAAATGTCATTTTTAACATATCTTTCGGGAGGAAGGAGCAAAAATTAGAAGGTATCTTGCGGCCTGTGTGCTATAATGACGTAACAGATAGATATTATGGTTTTGGAGGCTCTGCAATGATCCATATGCATGCAATTCCGGCGGCGCCGGCACAGCGCCTGATAGGCCGGCCGCGTATCGCTTATCTGACCAATACCGAAGTTGACAACAGTGGAAAGGTACGCGCGATCCATAGCCATGCTGACATTACGGAAATCGGGCTGGTGTATGAAGGGTGTGGCGTCCATATCATTGATGGGCGGGAATACCGCAGCAAGCCCGGGGATCTGGTCTTGTACAATACCGATGTGCTGCACCAAGACTTATCCTGCAGCGGCGGTGAGTCCATGCGCTTTTTCTTATGCGGCGTAGCAGGGCTGCATCTCGCCGGGCTTCCAAGTGGGCATATTGCTGCTGGTCCGTCAAATTACGTTATCCAAAGCGGCATGTCTTTCCCGTTCCTCCTGCATGGCTTTGAGGCCTTGGAACGCGGGCTTCTAGAACAGTCATCGCAGACCTCCGCTTTTGCGCAGGGCTTTTTACAGTCGTTGCTCGCTGTGTTGGAGACTGCCCTTTCGAATATGGGCCGCAACCCGTCTGGCACGCTACAGGACAATCTTTCGCTGGCAGAGGAAATACGGCGGTATATCGATCAGAACTATACGCAGAGTTTTACCCTGGAGGAACTTGCAGGCCATTTCCATATCAACCGATTCTATGCAGCCCATATTTTTTCGGACACGTTTCATTGCTCCCTGATGCAATACCGGACGCGCAGACGTGTTGGAGAAGCGCAATCGCTGCTTACCAGCACGGATTGCAGCGTCACAAATATTGCAAGCGTGGTCGGGTATGACGATCCTAACCGGTTCAGCCAGGTATTTTCAAAAATTGTAGGCATGCCGCCAAGCAAATACCGCGCCTTAAGCGTGCGTTCCCGGCAGTCCCTTCGCAAAGCGTGACGGCAAGAAACAGGAGAAACGGAAGGCCGCGAAAAAATCCTTCCGAAATTACGAAAACAAATCAGAAAGGCTGTTGAAAGTTGCGCATGGTAAAATGTTCTAATTCATTGCGAGCTAATCTGTGCATTGTGATGAACAAGTGTACAAATCTGCAAAAAAACAGGGAACCGGTTTGTAAACTTTATCGTATCTGCTAAAAAAACAAAATCTTATATATGCAAGAAATGGAAGATAAATGAAAAATTTGTGGATAAATATAGAATAGAAACAAGTTTTTAGAGCAATAAACGCAAGGTAGTTTTTTAGAACGGCTATATAATAGGTGCGTAAGCGGGATTATCCAAGGGAGCAAAAACCGCCATCAGAAAACCATGCGGTAGAAAAGCAGCACGGCTTTGGTAAAAACAAACAAAACGGATCGCGAAAAATCGTCTTTTCCATGAAAATTATCCACGATGCAAAATTGTATTGACAATGAAACAAAAAAGAAGTACAGTATAAACAGGATATAGAAAGTGCATTTGCAAAAGTGAATTACATAATTCGGCCGCAGCAAATACTGCGGGACGGCAGCTGGCATGCACAGATTTCTGCTGCAAAAAAATTTTGGAAATGTATCGTTAAAGTAGACAAGAATCCGATAAAATATCAGATAATTTCGCAACAATTTGCTAGAATTGTACAAATTACTGTGCTATAATAAACCCATACTTGGCAGATTGCACAAAATATTATAAGTGCTGTGCAAGTGCTTTAAATAAATATTGCTGCATGGCGTGCTTGCGCATTGCGTGAGCGGAGGCCTTAAAAATGCTCTTTCTTCGTTTACATGTAAATAAATGGAACGAGGGGAGGGGGCAATTTATTTTGTATATAGACCGGCCCGGCCGGTTTGTATAGAGAAGAAGAACTTTATTTCAAGGAGGAGAAGAAATGAAGAAGAGCACAAGAAGAGTACTTGCAGCACTGATGACCGCGGCCATGGCGTTTTCAATGACCGCATGCACCACCGCGGGCCAAGGCGGCGGCGGTTCGGCATCCGGTAGCACCGGCGGCTCTTCCGCCGGCGGCAAGACCAAGGACATTAAGGACATTGTTGTCGGCCTGTCGATCGGCAACACCACCGAGGAGCGCTGGAACCGCGAAATTGAGATGTTCCAGAAATACGCAGATGACAAAGGCTTTACTCTGAACATCCAGAACGCGAACAACGATGCGAACAAGCAGGTTTCGCAGTGTGAAAACCTGATCAACCAGGGCGTTGACGTCATGATTGTGCAGTCGCTCGACGCCGAGGCCGCAAGCCCGATCGTAGAATCTGCACACGACGCAGGCATCAAGGTGATCGCATATGACCGCTTCATCATGAACTGCGATCTGGACTACTACGTTACCTTTGACTCCTACAAGGTCGGCCAGGTAGAGGCACAGTTCGTTGTAGACGCTGCCCCGAAGGGCAACTACATCTGGCTGAAGGGCGCGCCGGAAGACAATAACGCGCATCTGGTGGCGCAGGGCCAGGAAGATGTGCTCAAACCGTACATCGACAGCGGCGACATCAAGATCGTCCTTGACCAATGGTGCAAGGGCTGGGACCCGAATGAGGCGCTCAAGCATGCTGAGAACGGCCTGACCGTTGCCAACAACGACGTGCAGGGCGTCATTGCATCGAACGACGGCACCTGCGGCGGCGCGGTTCAGGCACTTGCGGCACAGGGCCTCGCTGGTTCCGTCCCGATCTGCGGCCAGGACGCCGACCTTGCCGCCTGCCAGAGAATCGTCGAAGGCACCCAGACCGGTACCGTTTACAAGCCCCTGGCCCCGCTGAATCGGGCGGCCTGTGAGCTCGCTGTTGCTATTGCAACCGGCGCAGACCCGGTAAGCGGCGTAGATTCCAGCCTCGGTACCTGGCAGAAGCTGAGCAACAACACCAAGGACGTGGACTCCTTCACGGTTGACGTTGAGGCAGTGGATAAGGACAACATCTACGACATCATCGTAAAGCGCGACGGCTTCCATTCGCTGGAGGAAGTTTACGCAAACGTACCGAAGGATCAGTGGCCGGCAGCGGAATAAGCCCGGCAGGCGCAGTAGAATAACTCACGGAGTGCGGGGTGCACGGCTGCAACGGGCAACCGTGTCCCCTGCATTCTTTTTACCCATTTTCCGCGCGCGGCGCGGAAGCACGAAAATGGAGGTGTGCTTTATGGCCGATTATATTTTGCAGCTGCAAAATATAACAAAAGTTTTCCCAGGCGTAAAGGCGTTGTCTGAAGTTTCGTTCGATGTACAGCGCGGCCACGTGCATGCGCTCGTGGGTGAGAACGGCGCAGGCAAATCGACGCTGATCAAGGTCATCTGCGGCGTTTATCCGTATGGCACCTATGAAGGCACGGTTAAATTCGATGGCAAGGATTGCAAGTTCAAAACCATCCGCGACGTAGAAAAAGCCGGCATCGCCTGCATCCATCAGGAGATGAACCTGATCCCGGATATGAGCGTAGCGGAAAATGTATTCATCAATAATCAGCCGAATAAAATGGGCGTCATTGATTTTGATGAGCAGCACGAACGCTGCCGGCAGCTGCTCAAGCAGGTCGGGCTGGACGTCAACCCGGAGGAAATGGTTCGCAACCTGGGCGTTGGCCAGCAGCAGATGGTGGAAATCGCCAAGGCGCTGGCGCGGGACGTCAAGCTGCTGCTGCTTGACGAGCCGACCGCGGCGCTGACCGAAGCCGAAGTGGATATCCTGCTCGATCTGGTGGACAAACTGCGCCAAAGCGGCGTGACCTGTATCTACATTTCCCACCGGCTGGACGAGATCATGCGTCTGTGCGACGATATCACCGTCCTGCGCGACGGCGAGACGATCGATACCCGTCCGAAGTCCCAGATGACCAAGGACGACATGATTTCCCTGATGGTTGGCCGCGAAATGACTAACCTGTTCCCGCGCGTGCCGCATACCCGCGGCGAAATCGGGTTCGAAATTCGGAATTTTACGGTGCCGCACCCGGACATCCCGGACCGCAACCTGATCAACAATGTCAGCCTTAAGGCGTATAAGGGCGAGATTCTCGGCATCTCCGGCCTGATGGGCGCCGGCCGCACCGAGCTGTTCACCGCGGTTTACGGTGCGTTCCGCACCAAGGGCGCCGGCGAAATCTATATTGACGGCAAAAAAGTCGATATTAAAAACCCGCTGGACGCGCTGAAAGCCGGCTATTTCATCGTCAGTGAAGACCGTAAAAAGCTGGGCCTGAACCTGATTATGAGCATTAAGGAAAATACCACGCTGTCTTCGCTGGACAAGGTGTCGAAGTTTGGCATCCTCAACGAGGACGCCGAGGTCGCATACACGACCAAATATGTCGAAGAGATCCGCACCAAGACCCCGAGCATCGACGTGGCGGTCAATACGCTTTCGGGCGGCAACCAGCAGAAGGTTGTCCTTGCCAAGGCGCTGATGAGCGACCCCAAGGTCATGATCCTCGACGAGCCGACCCGCGGCATCGACGTTGGCGCGAAGTATGAAATTTATAAGATCATGAACGAACTGGTGGAAAAGGGCGTTGTCATTATCATGATTTCCTCGGAAATGGAGGAGATCCTCGGCATGAGCGACCGCATCCTGACGGTTGCAGGCGGCGAAATCACCGGCGAATTCGATGTGAAGGACGCGACGCAGGAGATCCTGATGCGCGCCGCAGTAGGGAGGGGCTAACCATGGCAGACAAGAAAAAAACCGGAAAAAAGTTTGATATTCGCACCCTGACGATGGTTCTCGTTCTGATCATCCTCTGGGTTGCCTTTACGGCTTCCACGGGCGGCAACTTCATCACGACCCGTAACCTGTCCAATCTGATCCGTCAGGCGGCGTTTACCGGCATTATGGGCGTCGGCATGACGCTCGTCATCGTCACCGGCGGCATTGACCTGTCGGCCGGCATGACGATGGGCTTCATCGGCTGTATGATGGCGGTTTGCCAGGTATGGTGGGGCATGTCCACGCCGGTTACCATTGCAATCGGCCTGCTCATCGGCCTCGTCATCGGCACGGTGGAAGGCGCAATGATTGCCTACACCGGTATCGCGCCGTTCATCGTGACTTTGGGCGCGCAGCTGGTGTTCCGCGGCGGCATGCTCGCGGTGACAGGGGGCCAGACCATCGCGCCGTTCCAGGAATCCTATAAGTTCTGGGGCACGCAGTACCTGCTGCCGTATGTCGGCTGGGCGCTGGCCGCGCTCGCGATCGTGTGCCTGTTCCTCAGCGAGATGAGCAAGCGCCGCGCCAAGAAAAAGTATGGCAGCCTGACCGAATCCATGGGCAGCATGCTAATGCGCTGGGGCGTGTTCTCGGTGCTGATTATCGCGGCCGTTTTCATCCTGAACCACTTCAAGGGCATCCCGATTCCGGTTCTGGTTATGGCGATTGTGGTCATCATTTTCACCTTTATTTCCCAGAAAACCACCTTCGGGCGCAGTGTGTACGCAATTGGCGGCAACATTGCGGCAGCGCGCTATGCCGGTATCAACGTTAAGAAAAACCTGACCCTCGTTTACATGCTCAACGGCCTGCTGTGCGCGGTC
Source organism: uncultured Butyricicoccus sp. (assembly GCA_900547195.1). Classification (GTDB taxonomy): domain Bacteria; phylum Bacillota; class Clostridia; order Oscillospirales; family Butyricicoccaceae; genus Butyricicoccus_B. Next base: position 6,113 of record URFQ01000059.1, on the reverse strand, counting down.
GCGGCGGTCATTTATACCGCGCGCCTGAACGGCGGTACCGCACAGGCGGCAAACGGCAACTACGAACTGGACGCCATCGCGTCCGCGGTCATCGGCGGCACGTCCATGACCGGCGGCATCGGCAAGGTTTCGGGCGCCATCCTCGGCGCGGTCATCATGATGTCCATCGACAACGGCATGTCCATGATGAACCTCGACGCTTATTGGCAGTTCATGGTAAAGGGCGTCATCCTGGTTGCTGCGGTATGGTTCGATACCCAGACCCAGAAACGCAAATAAACATATTTCTTCATCTTCCCCCACTTTCTCTCCGGCTCCGTCCCCCTTCAGGGGCAGCGGGGCCGGGTGCAAAGGGGGAAAACCAGTTGGGGCAGGGCGATTCCGCAGCGGCGGCGCCCTGTTTTTTCACTTTTTTGCGAAAATATCAAAATACCTAAAGTATAGGGGCTTCTTTTGAGCAAACGTCCAAAATTGTACGGAATACCCAAAATCTATTGACAGCATCAAAACGGGGTTGTATGATAAATACATAAGAAAAGTATATTTGCAAAAGTAGAATCCATACAATTTCTGCCGGAACGGACGGCAGCAGAGAAGGAGAGCGTTGCTATGAGTTACTTACTGGGCATCGACGTGGGCACCTCGGGCGCCAAGACCGCCCTGTTTGAACCTGACGGCCGCGTGGTTGCCAGCAAAACGCTGGAGTATCCCATGCAGCAGCCGCAAAACGGCTGGGCCGAGCAGGACCCGCGCGACTGGTGGCGGGCCGCTGTGGGCGGCATCCAGGCCGTGCTGGCGGACAGCGGAATCGACCCGGCGGCCATTCGCGGCATCGGCATTTCGGGCCAGATGCATTCGCTGGTCATGCTGGACGGGCAAAATCAGGTGCTGCGCCCGGCCATCCTGTGGTGCGACGGCCGCACGGCGGCCGAATGTGAGGAAATATACGCGGCAATCGGCAAAGAGCGCTATCTCGAAATCACCTGCAATCCCGCGCTGACCGGCTTCACGGCCGGGAAAATCCTGTGGGTGCGCAAGCACGAGCCGGAGATTTACGCAAAATGTCGCCATATCCTGTTGCCGAAGGACTATATCCGCCTGATGCTGACCGGCGCATACGCGACCGAGGTTTCGGATGCCTCCGGCATGGGGCTGCTTGACGTGCCGCGCCGCTGCTGGTCGGACGAGGTGCTTGGCAAGCTGGACATCGACAAGGCGCTGCTTGCAGAGGTCTACGAGAGCCCGGAGGTCACCGGCACAGTCACCGCGCGGGCGGCTGCCGAAACCGGCCTTGCCGTGGGGACGGTGGTCGTCGGCGGCGCGGGCGACAATGCCGCTGCCGCGGTCGGTACAGGCGTGGTCACAGACGGCAAGGCGTTTGCCACCATCGGCACCTCGGGCGTGGTTTTTGCCCACACCGACAAGCTTTCGGTCGATCCGCAGGGCCGCGTGCACACGTTCTGCTGCGCCGTGCCCGGCGCGTGGCACGTGATGGGCGTGACGCTGGCCGCGGGCGCGTCGCTCCAGTGGTTCCGCAACAACCTGTGCTGCGACATCATGCAGGACGCGGCTGCGCAGGGCGTGGACCCCTACAATTTGATGGACCATATGGCGCAGGCCGTTCCGGTGGGCGCCGACCGCCTTTTGTTCCTGCCCTATCTGATGGGCGAGCGCACCCCGCATCTGAACCCGGACTGCCGCGGCGTGTTTTTCGGCCTGTCCGGCATGCATACGCGGGCGCATATGATCCGCGCGGTGATGGAGGGCGTGTCGTACAGCCTGCGTGACTGCGCCGGGGTGCTGCGCGCCATGGGCGTCACCAGCCGGGAGATCGTCGCCTGCGGCGGCGGAGGGACCAGCCCGCTTTGGCGGCAGATGCTGGCCGACGTGCTGGACTGCGACGTGTGCACGGCGGCCAGCCGCGAAGGCCCGGCGCTCGGCGTCGCGCTGCTCGCGGGCGTGGGCGCGGGGGTCTATGAAAGCGTGCCGGAAGCCTGCCGCCAGGTCATCCGGATCGGGGAGCCTCAGCAGGCCAACCCGGACGCAGTGAAATGCTACGGCGAGATTTATGAGGTATACCGTGCGCTGTATCCGGCGCTGAAGGACAGTTATGCGGCGCTGGCAGCGCTTTGAGGAGGACGCTATGGAACTGAAATCGGTTTTCGACGAAAGCTTTGCCCCCTATGGCCGCGTGGTATATGGGCTGGATACCGCCGCTCTGCGCACCGCTCTGCGCGAGACCACCGGCAAACCCATGGATGCGGTCGTGTACGTCCCGTCCTGCGAGGCGCTCGAGGCGCTTCCCATTTTTGATACGCTGCGCGACAGCGTGTACGGCGGCATGCCGATCCAGATCGGCTACTGCAACGGTTCCAATACCAAGCTCAACTGCGTGGAATACCACCGGGACAGCGAAATCAACATTGTGGACGATGATATGGTGTTCCTTGTCGCCCGCCAGCAGGACGTACGGGACGGCCGGCTGGACACCGCGAAGGTGGAGGCTTTCCGCGCCCCGGCGGGCACGGCGGTCGAGCTGTACGCGACCACGCTGCATTACGCGCCCTGCGACGGCGTGAAGGGCGGCGGTTTCCGGGTTGCGGTGGTGTTGCCGCGCGGCACGAACACCGCAAAACCCGCGCTTGCAGACAGCGGGATAAACGAAAACCGGCTGTTGTGGGCGCGCAATAAATGGCTGATCGCCCACGCCGAGGCAAGCGAAGCGGCCGAGGGCGCGTTTGTGGGCTTAACCGGCCAAAACCCCGATATTGCAGACGATATCTGAGACAGGATTGAATGGAGGAACAGACAATGAACAATATTCCGCAAATTAAAATGGGCATTATCTCGGTCAGCCGCGGCTGTTTCCCGATCGCCCTTTCGGAGCGGCGCCGCGCGAACGTGGTGAAGGCTTACGGAGACGGGCTGTACGAGTGCCCGATCTGCGTGGAGACCGAGGCGGACGCACAGCGGGCGGTTGCGGATGTCAAGGCCGCAGGTGTTGACGCGCTGGTGGTCTTTCTTGGGAATTTCGGCCCCGAAACTCCGGAGACGCTCATTGCAGACTGGTTTGACGGCCCCATCATGTACACCGCGGCAGCCGAGGGCGACGGCGACCTGCACGACGGCCGCGGCGATGCGTACTGCGGCATGCTGAACGCTTCCTATAACCTTGGCCTGCGCGGCAAGCGCGTCTATATCCCCGATTACCCCTGCGCGACCGCCGGGGAAGCGGCGGCGCAAATCCGCGAATTCGTCCCGGTGGCCACCGCGCTTGTCGGCCTCAAGGGGCTGAAAATCTTCGCGTTTGGCCCGCGTCCGAACGATTTCCTGGCCTGCAACGCGCCGATCAAGGCGCTGTACGATCTTGGCGTGGCGGTCGAGGAGCATTCCGAACTGGATCTGCTGGTGGCATATCACAAGCACAAGGACGACCCGCGTATCCCGGCCAAGATGGCCGAAATGGCCGCCGAGGCGGGCAACGGGGAGAGCAAGTTCAGCGGCATCCTGCCGCGCCTGGCGCAGTATGAGCTGACGCTGGAGGACTGGATGGCTGAGCACCTGGGCGCGAGCAGGTACGCGGCATTTGCCAATAAGTGCTGGCCGGCGTTCCAGACCGAGTTCGGCTTTGTCCCCTGCTATGTCAACGGCCGCCTGACCGGCCGGGGCATCCCGGTTTCCTGCGAGGTGGACATCTACGGCGCGCTGAGCGAATACATCGGCATCTGCGTGTCCGGCGCGGCGGTCACGCTGCTCGACATCAACAACTCGGTGCCCGCGTCCATGTATCAGGAAAGCATTGCGGGCAAGACCCCGTACCGCCACCGCGAGACTTTCATGGGCTTCCACTGCGGCAACACCTGCCCAAGCCTGCTGCGCAACCCGCACATGGGCTACCAGCTCATCATGAAGCGCGACCTTGAACCCGAACTGCCTGAGCCGGACATCACCCGGGGCACCATGGAGGGCGACATCAAGGCGGGCGACATCACCTTTTTCCGCCTCCAGTCGACCGCGTCCACCAGCCTGCGCGCCTATGTTGCACAGGGCGAGGTGCTTGACGTGCCGACCCAGTCGTTTGGCTCCATCGGCGTGTTTGCCATCCCGGAGATGGACCGCTTCTACCGCCACGTACTGATCGAGAAGCAGTACCCGCACCACGGCGCAGTGGCCTTCGGACACTACGGCAAAGCGCTCTTCGAGGTGTTCAAGTACCTTGGCGTTTCGGATATCGCCTACAACCAGCCGAAGTCGCTCCCATATCCGACGGAAAACCCGTTCGCATGACATAACCCGGCGCCGCCCGCAAGGGCGGCGCTTTCGCTTGCCGGATAAGAATCGTTTTGCCAACCCGCTCATGGCGTGGATTGCGCAGCAGATGGAAAACCGTCCGTGACGCTCGCCGCGGGCGGTTTTCCTGTTGCAATCCCGGGCCGGGTGGGCTAAGATATAGGATGAAAGAAAATTAAAGGAAAGGTGCAGAATGAAAAAATCCTATGAAATTGATATGTGCAGCGGGCCGCTGCTGCCCCGTATCCTGCTGTTTGCATTCCCCCTGATCTGCTCCGGCGTATTGCAGCTGCTGTTTAACGCCGCGGACATCATTGTGGTGGGACGGTTTACGGGCAGCCATGCCATGGCGGCGGTCGGCTCGACCAGCTCGCTCATCGCGCTGCTCGTGAACTTCTTTATCGGCATTTCGGTGGGCGCAAACGTGCTGATTGCGCGGTTTTACGGCGGCGGGGAGTATGACGACGCCCAGCAAACCGTGCAGACCGCGCTGTGGACGGGCGCGGTGGGCGGCCTGGTGCTGGTGGCTGTCGGGGTGACGGCCGCGCGGCCCATGCTCGAATGGATGGCCACCCCGCCCGAGGTGCTCGATCAGGCGGTGCTGTACATGCGCCTGTATTTCATCGGCATGCCGGCCACCATGCTCTTTAACTTTGGCGCCGCCGTGCTGCGCGCGGTGGGCGATACGCGGCGGCCGCTGTATTTCCTGCTCATTTCGGGCATCGTAAATGTGTGCTGCAACCTGTTTTTTGTTATCGCGCTTCATATGGGCGTGGCGGGCGTGGCCGCCGCCACCGTGATTGCGCAGTTTATCTCCGCGTGCCTGATCGTGCTGTGCCTGGCCCGGATGGACGGCATGTGCCACGTCGATTTGCGGGACATCCATTTCTACAAGGATAAATTTGCCCGCATGATGCAGATCGGCCTGCCGGCGGGCCTGCAAAGTGTGATTTTCAACATCTCGAATGTGCTGATCCAGTCTTCGGTCAATTCCTTTGGCGCCACGGTGGTGGCGGGGAACACGGCGGCGAGCAACATCGAAGGCTTTGTGTATGTTTCGATGAACGCCCTGTACCAGACCTCGCTCAGCTTTACCAGCCAGAACCTTGGCGCGCGGCAATTCGGGCGCATTGACCGCATTCTGGTGCAGTGCCTGTTGATCGTGGCCGCGATCGGCCTGGTCATGGGCAACGGTGCGCATCTGCTCGGCACGCAGCTGCTGTCCATTTATTCGGACGAGGCGGATGTGGTTGCTTATGGCATGGAGCGTCTCGGCGTGGTGGCGGCGACGTATTTCCTGTGCGGCATGATGGACGTGGTTGCGGGCAGCGTGCGCGGGTTAGGCTATTCGGTGCTGCCCATGCTGGTGTCCATTGCGGGCGCCTGCGTATTCCGGGTCATCTGGATTTTTACGGTGTTTCGCTGCATTCATACCCAGTTTATCCTGTATGCATCCTATCCGATTTCGTGGGTGCTGACCGTGAGCGCGCATCTGGTATGCTTTTTTCTCGTGCGCCGCAGGGCGCGGCAGCGCGCGGCGGCGTGTGCATGAAAAAAGGGCGGGCGCATTTAACCGGCCGGATTTCCGGCGTGTGATGGCCGGCATGAAGAACGGCAAGCTGAGGTTATGATTACCAAAGACCTCAGCCGCCTTGACTGCAGCCAAACTGCACACAGGTCTTTACATCGAGAAAAATTCCCGCAGTTTGGCGTTCGCTACAGAGCCATGAACGACAATGTAAACACGGCGGATGCGGAGAGCAACGACCCGATGCCGCAGCTGCTGCGGCTGCTCATTGAGAAAGTTGTCGTGCACGAGAAGG
>URFQ01000058.1 GCA_900547195.1 uncultured Butyricicoccus sp. | reverse complement strand
AATTCTCCAGAACTTTTTATCAATGTAATTTTTTCAAAATTCTATTTTGCAACAGACCCTTTCTACTTCTTTAAAAATAAAATAATCCGCACAAGACCAAGAATTAATACAGCCAAAATGGCAATGTTTATAACTGTATTAATTGCGGCTGGGAAATATCCCGACCGACGCTGCGACAGGCCGCAATATCCCGGATGCGATTGCCGTGCAGAAGTGACATGTCCGCCAAAAAAACTGAACTTGACTTTGACAACCCGCGATGCTACGATAAATACACAAGGGGAGTAGTCGGCGCGGGATATACTGCGCAGTGAGATCAACAGACGTGTTCGGCCAATGGCCGTTCTGGTTTCACTTGAAATGACCAGACCTGTGTTCCTTTTTTCAGGGACACAGGTCTTTTTTTATAGATTTTGGGAAACATAATCCGATAGGAGGGAGCATTATGGAGTTTTTATGGAAAGGTGTGGCTGCGCTCACCTGGCAGCAGATCCTGATGTTCTGCGTGGGCGGCGCGCTGATCTGGCTGGCCATCCAAAAGAAATACGAACCCGCCTTGCTGCTGCCCATGGGCTTTGGCGCGATTTTGGTAAACCTGCCGGCTTCGGGAGTGATCAATCAGGTGACCGAAGGGGTTGGGGAGACGCGGGGCATCATCCAATGGCTGTTCGAGACCGGGATTGAGGCGTCCGAGGCGCTTCCCCTGCTGCTGTTCATCGGTATTGGCGCAATGATTGATTTTGGCCCATTGCTGGCCAATCCAAAAATGTTTTTGTTTGGCGCCGCCGCACAGTTCGGCATCTTCCTGACCATCCTTGTGGCTGTCGTGCTTGGCTTTGACCTGCCCGACGCGGCGTCCATCGGGATTATCGGCGCGGCGGACGGCCCGACCTCCATTTTAGTATCGCAGGTGCTGCATTCCAAATACATTGGAGCGATTGCGGTAGCGGCGTACAGCTATATGGCGCTCGTACCCATCATCCAGCCGGCGACAATCAAGTGCATCACCACCGAGCGGGAGCGGGCCATCCGCATGCCGTATGCGCCCGGTCAGGTGTCGCGCACGACGCGCATCCTGTTCCCGATCCTGGTATCGATCATCGCCGGTCTGGTTGCGCCCGCGTCGGTGTCGCTGGTCGGGTTCCTGATGTTCGGCAACCTGATCCGCGAGTGCGGCGTGCTGGATCGCCTGAGCAAGACCGCGCAGGATGACCTTGCCAATCTGGTGACCCTGCTGCTCGGCATTACGATTTCATTCTCCATGCGCGCCGAACAGTTTGTTACCAAAGAGACCATTTTTATTATGATGCTTGGCCTGGTTGCGTTTGTGTTCGATACTGTGGGCGGCGTGCTGTTTGCCAAGGTTTTAAACCTGTTTTGTAAGGATAAGGTCAATCCCATGATCGGTGCGGCGGGGATTTCAGCATTCCCGATGGCGGCGCGCGTGGTGGAAAAGCTGGGCGTCGAGGCGGACGACCAGAACCATTTGCTCATGCACGCGGTGGGCGCGAATGTGTCCGGACAAATTGCGTCGGTGGTAGCTGGAGGCGTCATTTTAGGCTTCTTCCTATGATTTAAGGGGGCGGAAATATGGATCTCGTACTCATGCAGGCGGTACAAATGCTCTGGCAGGGCATGCTCGGGGTATTTGTCGTCATTGGACTCATTGCACTGGTGGTTGCGGCTCTGACGCGGCTGACACAGAAATAGGAAAACGCCCTCCCGGTTGGGAGGGCGTTTTTATTTGCGTTTTTCGTTATATGCAAGATATAAATATTATAATGCAATATATACTTGACACAATGCAAGGTATCATATATACTAAGAATACAAAGAAGGTGAGGGTATGAAAAACAAACGGCTGCGCATGGCGCGCCTCGAACAGGATTTGTCGCAGGCGCAGCTCGCCGAGGCGGTCGGCGTGACACGTCAGACGATTGGCCTGATCGAGTCGGGCGGATATAATCCGACGCTCAATCTATGCATTGCGATCTGCCGCGCGCTCGGCAGGACGCTTGACGAACTGTTTTGGCCTCAGGAGGAGGAAGCATGAAGATGTGGAGAAACATGAAACCCGCGGACGGATGCACCTGCGTGATTGCAGCTGTGGCGGCGCGATCCTGCTGCTGTAAAAGGAGGGAAGCATCATGAAACTGTTTGATAAAAAACCCAAGGATGAGCGCGTGGTTGCGGAAACCAATCGTATTTACAAGGCCGGCTATATGATTTTGACCTTTGGCATTCTCGTCGATCTGTATTTGCAGTTTTCCAGCGTAAACGGCAGCGGGTTTTCCGTGCGGCCGGTCGAGTTCGGCATGTTTATGCTCGCGCAGATTGCGTGCGTGGTCATGATGGTGCGCAGGGGGATGTCGGACGACAACCGGTATGCCGAGGCCGATGTGTTCCCCAAAAAATATTATGCATTGGTCAGCCTGGGAGCAGGAGCAGGGGCGGCGTTGCTATTTCTCGCGCTGCGCATGCTGGCCTTCCCAAACTGGGAGTACGGTGCAAAGGCGTTTGTGATTGTCATGGGCGTGTGCTTTCTCAGCATCATGCTGAGCGCCGCGCTTGGAATTTACGTCCTGCAATATTTTGTCTTTTGTATGGCGAAACGCCGCCGTGCGAAGATGGATGACGACGACGATACAAGTCTATAACGCAAAACAGCGGCATGCTTTTCCGGCATGCCGCTGCTTTTATAAAGAATGGTAGGGAGAAAAGAAAGAAGAGGGCTTACATGGGGTGCTGCTGTTCCTCGTAGGCGCGCAGCACAGTTTTTTCCAGCTTTTCGCGCAGGCTGGGGCCGATCGGATGGACGATGTCGCGATATTTTCCGTCCGGCATACGGCGCGAGGGCATCGCCAGGAACAGGCGGTCCTGCCCGTCGATGACCTTGATATCGTGCACGGCAAATACGTCGTCAAACGTGACTGAGACCAGGGCGCGCAGGCGGCCGTCGTCGTGAAAATGACGGAATTTGATGTCGGTGATTTCCATAATTGAATGCTCCTTATAAAATGTCTAAATCGGGAGATTTGCTATTTATATTTTGGACAGGTTGGCATATAATATACAGGTACGTGAAAAATATTTTAAGATTCGTATCTTGTCATAGAGAGATGTTGGAGGAATTCGAAATGGAACGTTCCTTAAAGCCGTATATAGAGGAAAAGAAGCCCATCCATCTGATTGGCATTGGCGGTGTATCGATGAATTCACTGGCGGAGCTGCTTCTGTCGCTCGGTGTGCCGGTCACCGGCTCCGACCGCGCGCATTCGGCGGTTGCCGAGCGTCTGGAGCGCCTGGGCGCGAAGATTACGTATGCCCATCTGCCGGAAAACGTGGAAAACGCGGCGCTGATCGTGCGCACCGCGGCCGTCCATGACGACAATCCGGAGATTATCCGCGCGCATGAAAAGGGCATCCCGGTCATGGAGCGCGCCGAGGCATGGGGCAGCCTGATGAAGGACTACCGCAACGTGATCTGCCTGTCCGGCACGCACGGCAAGACCACCACGACCTCGATGATGAGCCTGATTGCCATGCATGCCCAGCTCGATCCCACGGTCATGGTCGGCAGCAACCTGCCCGCCATCGGCGGCACGCTGCGCATCGGCGGCAAGGGCTGCTTTGTGGCTGAATCGTGCGAATATTGCAACTCGTTTTTAAGCTTTTCCCCGACCATTGCGGTCATTTTGAATATTGAAGCCGATCATCTGGACTTTTTTAAGGATCTGGATGATATCATCCATTCGTTTCATGCGTTCTGTCTGCGTACCCCGGAAAACGGCCTTGTGGTCGTCAACGCCGACGATGCAAACGCGAAAAAGGCGGTCGAGGGGGTGGACCGCGCCGTGCTGACCTTCGGTACGCAGCCGGCTGCGGACGTGTATCCGGAAAACGTGACCGTCAAAAACGGATATTACAGCTTTGACGTTATGGTGCGCGGCGAGAAATACACCTCGGTGACGCTGTCGGTGCCCGGCCGCCACAATATGCTGAACGCACTGGCTTCCTGCGCCGTGTCGTCTTACCTAAAGCTGGACGGCGGCCGTGTGGGCGAGGGGTTAAATGCCTTTACCGGTTCGTCCCGGCGGTTCCAGCGCACAGGCGCGATGCCCAACGGCGCGCTCGTCGTGGACGATTACGCCCATCATCCGAGCGAGATGCGCGCCACGCTGGCGGCGGCCCGTGAAATGGATTTTGACCGCATCCTCTGTGCGTTCCAGCCGCATACGTACACGCGCACCAAGGCGCTGTTTGATGAGTTTGTAGACGCGCTGGGGCTGTGCGACCTCGCCATCCTCGCCCCGATTTATGCGGCGCGCGAGCAGAATACAATCGGCATTTCCTCGGCCGATCTGGCCGCGAAGGTTCCGGGCGCGAAAAGCTTTGATTCGTTTGAACAAATTGCCGATTTTCTGCGGAAGGAGGCAAAACCGGGTGATCTTGTGCTGACCATGGGGGCGGGGAATATTGACGAAGTCGGTCGGATGCTGGTCAAAAAGTAAGACTTTTTTACGAAAGGTTACAAACAGTTAACAGAACTTAGAAAAAGTTAGAAGTCGTGCTTGACAAAACGGACAAAATGCGCGATAATATTACCAGAATCAATTGGTTATTTTGTATAAGCCACACGCGGAATGGAGGGATCGGCATGACAGATAACCTCGTAATTACGATCAGCAGACAGTATGGTACCGGCGGTCGTGAAATTGGACACAAGCTTGCGCTCCGTCTCGGTATTTCGTTCCTTGACCGTGAGCTGATCACCCGTGCGGCCAAGAAGTCCGGGTTCAGCGAAGAGCTGTTCGAGCAGCTGGACAAACGCGCGACCAACAGCTTCCTGTATTCGCTCACCATGTTCGGTTCCACCGGGCTCAACGGCATGAGCTTGACCGACCAGCTCTATCTGGCGCAGGCCAAGGTGATCCGTGAAGCGGCGGAAGCCGGCCCGTGCGTTATTGTTGGCCGCTGCGCCGACCATGTGCTGCGCGAGTGCACCAACAAGTTTGATTTCTTCATCCATGGCACAATCGAAGACCGTGTGCGCCGGATCCAGACCTGCGGCGATTATGAAATCACGGGCAAATCCCCGGAGGCCGCGCTCGAAAAAATGGATAAGCAGCGCTCGACGTATTACAACTACTACACCGGCAAGGCCTGGGGCAAATGTGAGCACTATGACCTGTGCGTGAACGCGGGCCGCCTGGGGGTAGACAAGTCGGTTGATCTGATTTTGACCTATATCAACGCTCTGAAGAAGTAAGCTTCAGAGTTGGTTGCTTGAGAAAAGAGAGGGAGAGAGGCAGCGCGGATTTCAATCATCCGCGCTGTTTTTCGCGCAAAGCAAAAAAGAGGAGGAAGTCCCTCCTCTTTTTTTTATCCTTTCCGGCCGGGCAGGCTGGCCAGCACAATCGCCCCCAAAATGAGCAGAATACCGGCCAGTTTATCCGGGGTTACGTCCTCGTGAAACGCCAAAAAACCGAGCAGCGCGGCGACAACCGGCTCGACGGTGGCCAAAATCGCGGCTTGTCCGGCCTCCACATGGGTTAGACCAGCCGTATACAGCAAATACGCGCCCACCGTGCACAGCAGCGCCACCCCGATGCCAGGCAGCAGCACCGCCGATTCGGTCAGGCGCGGCAGGAACTGTGCCGGATGGGTCAGCGGCAGCAGGCCAAGGGTTGCAAATACAAAGGAATATACGGTCACTGTTTCGGGTGCATATTCGCGGAGTGCAAGCTTGCCGAAAATGGAATACAGCGCATACCCCAGCCCGGAGCCGAGGCCGTACAGCAGCGCGGCGCGCGGGATGGCCGGCGCACCGCCGAGCGCTCCCGAGATGCAGGCGCAGCCTGCGATGGTCAGCGCCAGCGCGGCCAGCTTGCGCCCGGTGAGCGCTTCGCCGAATCGCACGCGGGAGAACACAATGACAAACGCCGGGGCGGTGTACAGCAGCAGCGCGGCAACGGATACGCCCGCGCGCGCAATGGCGCTATAATAACAAAAATTAAAAAACGCCTGGCTAAGGATGCCGGTGCCGATAAAATACAGCAGGTGAGCCGGGCGGCGGATGCGCAGCAGCTGTGGGCTGCGCACAGCCAGCCATACGAAAAGCAGGATGGCTGAAAACCCAAACCGCACGGCAACCGTCTGGAAGCCATCCAGCCCGGCGGCGGACAGAAGCTTGAAGAAAATTGAAATCAGACCCCAGAGTACGCCGGCCCCCGCGATCATAAAGCTGTAAGCCTGCTTTTTCATTGCGCCTCCAGCAGCCAGCCGGCCATGGCCTGCGGGGTGGCGGCAAGCGCATATGCGCCTGCTTCCCGCAGTTCGGCCTCCGAACCAAACCCAAACAACACACCGAGGCAGCGCAGCCCATGGCGCTTCGCGCCAAGGACATCGTGGCGGCGGTCGCCGATCATGATGGTATCCTCCAGGACAGGATTTCCAAGGCGGCGCAGGGTTTCGCCGATGACCTCGTCTTTTTGGGAAATGCGGCCGTCCATCGTCGCGCCGCAGACGACCGTGAAATACTTTGAAAGGCCGAAGTGCTCCAGAATGCGCAAGGCAAACGCTTCGGGCTTGGAGGTTGCCAGAGCAAGCGTACAGCCCGCGTCCCGTAAGCGGGCAAGCGCTTCCGGGATGCCGTCATATACGCGGTTTTCGAACAGGCCGACCTTCTCGTAGCGCGCCCGGTAGGCGTCCTTGCAGCGCACCGCGGTCTCGGCATCCAGATGATGGTTTTCCATAAAGCCGTCCACGAGCGGGGGGCCAATGTAGGGGGTCAGGGTGGACAGGTCAGCGGTCACGATACCCGCCACGGTGCGCAGCGCATGGTCAACCGACTTGGTGATGCCCTCCTGTGAATCGGTCAGCGTGCCGTCCAAATCAAATAACAGGGAATGGTACATATTTTTCTTTCCTCAGAGCAAAGCGGCGAGGAAAACCCGCCGCTTTCAAAATGTCGTGATCGGAATCTTATTTGCCAAGCAGGTTCCTCAGACGTTCCGCGGCCTCGAGAGTCTTCTGCTGATCCCCGAAAGCCGTCAGGCGGAAAAAGCCTTCGCCGTTTGCGCCGAAGCCGGCGCCCGGGGTGCCGACAACGTTGGCCTTCTCCAGCAGGAAGTCAAAGAACTCCCAAGACTTCATGCCGTTCGGGCATTTGAGCCACAAATAGGGGCTGTTCTTGCCGCCGGTGTACCAGATGCCCAGCCCGTCAAGGGTTTCGGCCAGTACCTTGGCGTTTTGCTTGTAGTAGGACAGGTTCTCCTGGATCTGCTTTTGGCCCTCCTCGGAGAACACGGCCGCCGCGCCGCGCTGGACGACATACGGCACGCCGTTAAACTTGGTGGTCTGGCGGCGCAGCCACATCTTGTTGAGGCTCATGCCGTCGCGCTCAAGCGCCATCGGGACAACCGTGTAGCCGCAGCGGGTGCCGGTGAAGCCTGCGGTCTTGGAAAACGAGCAGAACTCAATGGCGCAGGTCTTTGCGCCCTCAATCTCAAAGATCGAACGGGGCAGGGCTTCGTCGACAATAAAGCATTCATACGCCGCGTCGTACAGGATGACCGCATGCTCCTGGTTGGCGTAATCGACCCATGCCTTGAGGCCCGCGCGGTCGTAAGCGGCGCCGGTCGGGTTGTTCGGGGAGCAAAGATAGATGATATCCGCGTGAATCGACGCATCCGGCAGGGGCAGGAAGCCGTTCGACTCGTTGGCATCCATGAAGAGAATCTTGCGGCCCGCCATGGTGTTGGTGTCCACATACACCGGGTAAACCGGATCGGGGACCAGCACGGTGTTGTCCACGCTGAACAGATCCAGGATGTTGCCGAGGTCGCTCTTTGCGCCGTCCGAGATGAAGATTTCATCCGAATCGAGCTGTGTCCCGCGGGCGGCGTAGTATTCCTGGATAGCGTCCTTGAGGAAATTGTAGCCCTGCTCCGGGCCGTAGCCGCGGAAGGATTCCTGTACGCTCATCTCACAGAGCGCCTGCTGCATGGCCTCGATGACAGCCGGAGCCAGCGGCAGGGTGACGTCGCCGATGCCCAGGCGGATGATCGGGGCGCCTGGGTTTTTCTCGCCGTACTCGGCAACCTTGCGGTTGACATTGGAGAACAGGTAGCTATCCGCGATGTTTTTAAAATTCAGATTCAGCATTTTTAAAACTCCTTCGAGTGTTGGATTAACCGGGTTTTAAACTTCGACCGTGCCCTCAAAAACCGTGGTCGCGGGGCCGGTCATGAAGACCGTCTGATCGGTGTAGCGGATGGTCAGGTCGCCGCCGCGCAGATGCACGAGAATGTCGTCGCCTTTGGCGGCCAGGCCGCTCAGTACAGCTGTCACGCCGACCGCGCACGCGCCGGTGCCGCACGCCCAGGTCTCGCCGCTGCCGCGTTCCCACACACGCATTTTCAGCGTGCCGTCGGGCAGCACGTTGACAAATTCGGTGTTGACGCGCTCGGGAAACAGCGGGTTGTGCTCAAACTTCGGGCCAAGGCGCGCCAGGTCGAGCGAATCCACATCCTCTTTGACAAAGACCACGCAGTGCGGGTTGCCCATGGAGACGCAGGTGATGTGATACACCTTTTCATCGATGACGAGCGGGGCGTCCACCACGCGGTCGCCGTCCAGATAAACCGGGATTTCCGCGGGTTCGAGCGCCGCGGGCCCCATATCCACGCGCACGGTTTTGGCCTTGCCGTTCTCGGGGTGCAGTATGAGGGTTTTGATGCCGGAAAGGGTCTCGATGGTGATTTCGGTCTTGCCATCCACCATGTTGTTGTCATAGAGGTATTTTCCGACGCAGCGGATGCCGTTGCCGCACATCCTGCCCTCGGAGCCGTCTGCGTTGAACATCCGCATCCGGGCGTCCGCCACATCGGATGGACAGATGAGGATGATGCCGTCGCCGCCCACGCCGAAATGGTGGTCGGACAGGCGGATTGCCAGCGCCTCCGGGTTCTTGACCTCATGGGCAAAGCAGTTAAAGTAAATATAATCATTGCCGCAGCCGTGCATTTTGGTAAAGGGAAGCTTCATAAAAATCGCTCCTTTGCGGTTCTTACCGTTAAAAAATATGAACGGGTATGCATAACCTTGCATGCCGCTCGATACGCACTATTATAGCATTCTGAAAATCAGAAATAAAGTAGGATACGCAAATTTTCATGCTTCTGGGCGCAGATTTTATAGGCCGTACAGGTTCGGCAGAATTTAGCGAAAAAAATGTGCGCAATTTGCATAGAATCGTCCGAAAAGGCTTTTTTTTCTTGTGGAATGCGTGGAATCTGCATGGGGCGGAAAGATTTGCGGGGCGTTTGCTTGACGCGGACAGAGCAGGAACCCTATAATGGATACTGAAAGATATTCTCCCTTCCAGGGGAAGGGACAGCGCCGCGGCGGGCCGCCCGTCCGGCAAACGGAAACGATATGGATTCCAAGTAACAGGGAGGTTTTGACGCATGGATACGGCAAAACGTGTGCCGGAATATTTCGGCAGTATGGTTTTTAACGAGAACGTCATGAAGGAACTGCTTCCAAAGGACGTTTACAGGGCGCTCAAAAAGACGGTGGACGAGGGCAGCGCGATTGATCCCACGATTGCAAACGTGGTCGCGAACGCCATGAAGGACTGGGCGCTTTCCAAGGGCGCGACCCACTTCACCCACTGGTTCCAGCCCATGACCGGCGTGACCGCGGAAAAGCACGACAGCTTTATCACCCCCGAGGGGAGCTGCGGCGTGATCATGGAGTTTTCCGGCAAGGAGCTGATCAAAGGCGAGCCGGATGCGTCGTCGTTCCCGTCGGGCGGCCTGCGCGCGACGTTTGAAGCGCGCGGCTACACGGCATGGGATCCGACCTCCTATGCGTTTATAAAGGACAATACCCTGTGCATCCCGACCGCATTCTGCTCCTATACCGGCGAAGTGCTCGACAAGAAAACCCCGCTGCTGCGCTCCATGGACGCGATCAGCAAGCAGGCCTGCCGTGTGCTGAAGCTGTTCGGCAAGGACGTCAAGCGCGTGACCACGACCGTGGGCGCCGAGCAGGAATATTTCCTCATCAACAAGGACGATTACGCCAGGCGCCGCGACCTGATTTTCACCGGCCGCACGCTGTTCGGCGCCATGGCGCCCAAGGGGCAGGAGATGGAGGATCATTATTTCGGCTCCATCCGCCCGCGCGTTAAGGCGTTTATGGAGGAGCTGGACGACGAGCTGTGGAAGCTCGGCGTGCTGTCTAAGACCGAGCACAACGAGGTTGCGCCGTGCCAGCATGAAATGGCTCCGGTTTTCGAGACCACCAATGTGGCGACCGACCATAACCAGCTGACCATGGAGGTCATGAAGCGCGTGGCGAATAAGCACGGCTTTGTCTGCCTGCTGCATGAAAAGCCGTTTGAGGGCGTCAATGGCTCGGGCAAGCACAATAACTGGTCGCTGTCCACCGACCGCGGTGAGAACCTGCTGGAACCCGGTTCGACCCCGCACTCAAACGCCCAGTTTATCCTCTTCCTGACCGCGGTCATCAAAGCGGTGGACGAATATCAGGATCTGCTGCGCATCTCGGCGGCTTCGGCGGGCAACGACCACCGCCTGGGCGCGTCCGAAGCGCCCCCGGCGATTATCTCCATGTTTGTCGGCGACGAGCTGGAAGCCATTCTGGATTCTTTGGTGCGCGGCATCGATTATACCGATGTGGAAAAGACCATGATGAACATTGGCGTTTCGGCGCTGCCGCCCATCCCCAAGGACACGACCGACCGCAACCGCACTTCGCCGTTCGCCTTTACGGGGAACAAGTTTGAGTTCCGTATGCCCGGTTCGTCCTTCAACATCGCGTGCACCAACTTCATCCTGAACACCGCAGTGGCCGAATCGCTGCGCCAGTTCGCCGACGAGCTGGAAGCGGCTTCGAATTTTGACACCGCGCTTGCGGCGCTCGTGCAGCGTGAGCTGAAGGATCACCGCCATGTGATCTTTAACGGTAACGGCTACAGCGACGAGTGGCAGGAGGCGGCCGCGCAGCGCGGCCTGCTGAACTTCAAGACCACGCCGGACGCGCTGAGGCACTACACCGATGAGAAGAATGTGAAGCTGTTCCAGCGCCACGGCATCTGTACCCGCGCGGAAACGCAGTCCCGCGCGGAAATCCTGCTGGAGGAGTATGCCAAGACCATCAATATTGAGGCCCTGACCATGCTGGAGATGCTTGCCCGCGAAATCCTGCCCGCGTGCGTCGCGTATTCGAGTAAAGTGGCGGAAGGCGTTGCGGTCAAGAAATCGATTGGCGTGGATGCGCCGGCCGAGCTGGAAATGGTGCGTGACCTGACGGCCCTGACCGGAGAGCTATACCGCTGTCAGGCGGCGCTGCGCCAGGCCATGGACGCCATCCCCACGCATGGCGATATGCTGGCGAAGTCCGAGTATTACCGCGACGCGGTCATTCCGGCGATGAACGCCGCGCGCGCCGTAGCCGACAAGCTCGAGACCATGGTGGACGAAAAAGACTGGCCGATGCCGACCTACGGCAAGATGCTGTTTTACGTATAAGAAATGAAAAAACCTTCCCCGCAATCTCAAACTCTGGCGTTATAATGAAAATTTATTGTATCACAAGTGCGCCTGCAAATTCAGTACTATATAAATTTTTTTAATTATTTGTACGAACTGTGCAGATATATTTAAGAAGAGAGGTAAACAGCAAAGCTAATGGTGTAAATTGTCATGGTCCCAAAGGCCCGTGCCGCTATGCAACTTCAAGGCTTTTGCGCTCTTCTTATAAGGGGTTTTCCGATTTTGGTGGGGTTTATGTTGCTCGCAAATGGCGTGCAGATGAATGAGCCGCCCGTCCGACTTGTTTTCGCAGGCCGGAAGATGCAGGTGTGCTGGATGTGTGCGCCGCCGTGGCCTCCATGGTGATGCCCCGGCGAGAACCCCGCAAATGACCAACCCAATTGCCTTGACAAAGGAAAGTCGATATAATAAAGTAAAGAAAAGGCATTTGTTTAATTTTGGCGGAGTAGATGTACAAATTGGAGGGCAAAATGAAAGAAATTATCGACTTTCTTGAAGCAAATGTGAACGGCAAGACACTGTATACGAAGGAATTGGTCTATCAACTTGAAGATGGAGTTTTGGAGGGCGCGTACGCAGATCAAATCTCTTTTTCCAATCTGAAATACTCGCAAAGCGGTTTCCAGTTTGATATGTTTATTGTGTCGAATGAAAAGATATGGCTTGTAGGAAAGGATGGGCAGCGAGAAGCGTTAAGAAAAGATTTCAGCGGCGTATCGCTATTCCGTTTTGAACTTGCCAAACGGAAAAGTACCAATGATCTGTCAGGTGCATTCCGTTTTCTATCCGCTTCAGGGAAAGACGTTGCAGCTGAGGCTATCGTCAGCGGTATTTATGACGTATGCCTGCAAGATGGCGTATTAAAGTTGTCAGAGGATCAGGCATTATATCGCGACCAACCAATTCAGGACGGCCGCTTCAAACCCGTTGCCTTTCAGGCGGAGCATCACTTTTTCGTTAAAGACAAAAAACTGCATTACGAATATTATGGCAGGAGTTTTGATGTGGACGCAAAGACGATGCAGCGCAGAGATTCTTCCGATACGTTCCCTCCCTTTCTCTCGGTTGAGCAGTAAGCCTAATAAACCGCACGGTGCGATTCATTTCGCCCCGTGCGGTTTGCTGTTCTCCAGTAAAATCATTTGGCTTTGTGATGGTAGTAAAAGCGGGCGCGCCGAGGATGACCACATCATTTGTCACGCTGGCACAATGGTGGAGTGGGCCAGAGGTAGATACTCCGGGCAGGCTACGCAGTCATCATAACCCGCCATACATCCATGCCGAGGAGCTGCAATTGGGCTGCAAGCTGTTCCTGCGACAGTTTTAATTGTTCGCGGCGCAGCCGCATGCGAACGCCTGCAAGATTACAGCGCTCACCGTAAGCGTATATTTTCATGGGATCGCCACACAATATCCAAAAGATAAGTAATTATGTTTTGACAATACCATGGAAATTATGCTGCGATTATGTCAAACATGACTAAGGAGGCGGACAGATGGCTGAATTTTGCTTGGATTGCTGGAATATGATCAATAATACCAAATACACGGAACGGGACTGGGTTCTATCCCGCGGGCTGGAGCTGTGTGAAGGCTGCGGGGAATATAAGCAGGTGATTGTCCGGGAGCGCCGTTTAAAATTTCTGTATGACATAAAAAACAAAGGATAGGGTCATGAAAATATAATAATATGCTTGACCTGCACGGCGCGGTATTTCATAATAGACAGAAGAAAGATTCTAAAACACGAAAGGTGGACGAATGATGCCGCTGCCAACCGCTTTTTGCGACCGGATGCAGGCGCTTTTGGGGGAGGAGTACCCGGCGTTTTTGGACAGCCTTGGGGCAGCGCGCAGCCTTGGGCTGCGCGTAAACCCCCTGCGCTGCGCACCGGCCGATTTTGCCGCCCGCGGTCTGTTCCCGCTTACGCCGGTACCATGGTGCGCCGAGGGGTTTTACTATCCCGCGTCCGCGCGCCCGGGCAAGCATGCGCTCTATGAGGCGGGCGTTTATTACATTCAAGAGCCGAGCGCAATGGCGGTCGGCGCGGTGGCGGATGCAAAGCCGGGAGAGTGGGTGCTCGATCTATGCGCCGCGCCCGGCGGGAAAACCACCCATCTGGCCGGACGCATGCAGGGGCAAGGCATTCTGGTCGCCAATGAAATCCACCCCGCACGCGCCAAAATCCTGGCGCAGAGCGTCGAGCGGGCGGGGATTTGCAATGCGGCGGTGACGAACGAAACGCCGGCGCGGCTCGCAGCGCGTTTTCCGGATGCGTTTGACTGCGTTGTGGTAGACGCACCCTGTTCGGGTGAGGGCATGTTCCGAAAGGATGAAGATGCGGCGGGCGAATGGGACGAAGGCTCGCCCGCCTTGTGCGCGGCCCGGCAGGATGAAATCCTGGACGAAGCGGTGAAGATGGTGCGCCCGGGCGGGCGGCTGGCCTATTCCACCTGCACCTTTTCCCCGGAGGAAAACGAGGGCACGCTGACCCGCCTGCTCGCGCGGCATCCGGATTTTACGATTGCCGCGGTGGACGGCTATCCGTGGTTTGCTCCCGGACGTCCCGATTGGTGGTCAGGAGCCGGTCAGACGGTGGCGCATGCGTTCCGCCTATGGCCGCACAGGCTGGCGGGCGAGGGCCATTTTTGCGCGTTGCTTTTTCGTGCGGGTGATGGGAAACGGCGGGAGCCGCAGCCCATGAAGCCGCTTGCCAAACTGCCGCCTGAATTTGCGCGCTTCATGGAGGACGCCCTGCAAACCGCGCCCAAGGCCGACGTTTTGCGCGCGGGCGACCGCCTGTGGGCGGTCCCGGAGCAAATGCCGTCCCTGGACGGCCTGCGCGTGCTGCGCACCGGCCTGGAACTTGGCACGCTGAAAAAAAGGCGCTTTGAGCCGGCCCATGCGTTCGCGCTTGCACTGAAACCGGACGCTGCCCGGCGCACGGCCGATTTCCCTGCGGACAGCGGCGAGATTGTGCGCTATCTGAGGGGAGAGACCCTGCCGGTCGATGGCGCAAACGGCTGGACGCTTGTGTGCGCGGACGGATTTGCGCTCGGCTGGGGCAAAGCGGTAAATGGCACGCTCAAAAACCATTATCCAAAGGGTCTTCGCTGGAAGTAAGGAGGCAACGGCATGGAAACCATCGATTCGCTCGCCGCCGGTCTCGCGCGGAAAGAAGGATATGCCTGCCTGAAACGGCTGCTGGAGATCAGCACCGCCTGCGAGGAGGTATATCCGTATTTTGACACCTTTGTGCCCATGCTGGATGACAAAAGTTCTTTTGTCCGGACGCGGGGGCTGCTGCTGATTGCGGCAAACGCGCGCTGGGATACGCAAAACAAGGTGGACGCGGTACTCGACAAATGCCTTGCCCATATCCTGGATGCAAAGCCCAGTGTGTCGCGGCAGTTCATTCAGGCGCTGCCTGGGGTGGCGAAGGAAAAGCCTGCACTTGCACCCCGCATCCGCGCGGCGCTGCTCGCCGCGGATACGAGCATCTACAACGACAGCATGCAGCCGCTGGTACAAAAAGACATCGCAGCCGCACTTGCACAAATCGCAAAATAAAAACCGCCCGGAGGCCGTCACCTCGGGGCGGTTTGCTTTTCAGGGCATTACGTTAGGAATCGCGGAAATGTTTGCGTTCGTAGTATTCCAGACAGCGGTATTGCCGGACGAGCTCCGCGTCTTTGGTCAGGGTGTCGGTAAGCACGCCATTTTCCAAATACAGCCCCGCGACGCTCAGCACCGGCACGGTTTCGCTGCATGCGCGGGTGGCCTGCATATAGGCTGGGCCTTCCCAGCCGCATTGCCGGAACAGTTCATCCATCAGGAAATAGGGGCCAAGGTCGCGGCCCGCCCCCTGAAAATCCTTTCCAAGCGCCTGCTTGGCGGCGTCGTTTGCCCAGATCAGGTAACGGGTGGTGTAGTAGTTGCGGAAGCCCTCTTCGGAATCCCCAAAGTTCAGGTCGATCCCAAGTTCGGCATATACGCTGCTGCCGTCGCCCAGCCACGGCTTGTGGTCGCCAAAGAGCACAATTACAACCGGGTCTTCCGACGCGCGGTAATGGTCGAAAAATTCCTTCAGGTGCGCGTTCGTGTCCGCGATGGAGCCAAAATAGTTGTTTAAGATGTTCTGGCTTTCCTCGGTGTATACGCCCGGCACGACATAATCCACCCCATAATCGTTCTTGCCCTGTGTGTAGGGGCCATGCCCCTGATACGTGACGTTAAATGCAAAATACGGCTTACCGCTTTCAGCCTTGTGCCGCTCATGGAGGTTAATTAACTCGGGGAAGAGGACACGATCCATGGCAATGCCGCCGTCCGCCAGGGCGCCATAGTGGTTTTCCAGGAAATTGTAGCTTTCAAAGCCCAGGTTCGCGTTGATGTTCACGCGGTTATAGAACCAGTCATAGCTCGGATGGCTGCCGGTGACCGTATAGCCCTGGCCGGCAAAATAGCGGACATAGGAATTGGTCGGGCTGCGGAACGAGCCGAGGTCGCAGTAGCCGGTCAGGAAACAGCGTTCGGTGTCAACCGTGCCGCCGGCAAAGATATTGGTGAGCAGGTTTCCGGAGATCCCTTCCGCCTCCAGCTTGTGGTATTCTTCATAGGGGTCTACGTTGAACTGGATCTGGTCATACACCGAAAAATCGGCGTAGGCTTCCAGCATAATGCCAATGACGTCCACCTTTTGGTTTTCCGGGATATCCGCATCCGTATACCGGGCAAGCGTCGCGGCTGCTTCGTCTGCGTCATAGCCCTCAGGCGGGGTATCGATGGCCGACTGCACCGAGTACAGGAACGGATATACAAAGCCCTTGGAGATATACACCTGCGTGGTGGACCAGCGGTTGATCAGGTCATAATTTTCCGTTTTGTTGGTATAGATATCCGTATCCGTGTAGAGCTTTGCCATGGGGATCAGGCACAGCAGCAGGACAAGGACGCCGGCCAGACGAGCCTTCCACGGTAGACGGGCGCGCCCCAGAAACGCCAGCACGAGAACGGCAGCCAGCAATACAGCGAGCGCAGCGAGCATGGACTTGGTGACAAACAGCTGATAACGCCCCGACATGTTGCCTGCCTCCTTGACGAGAAGGAGGTCTTCAAACATCAGCGGATCATTGCGGAATTGAAGCTTGAACCAACTGGCTATACTGAGCCCCATTACAAGCAGCGAAGACAGCGCAAACGCAACCGCAGCGCGCTGGGTGGCAAACCAGAGCGTGAGTGCAAGCCAGACGCAGGGCAGGAGGTTGAGGAAAGCAATCCAGTGGTTTTCAAAATAACTGTCAAACATTTCATCGGCGCGCAGGACGGCGGCAAAACGCAGCGACAGCACGCCGAGACCCAAAGAGGCCGCAATCAGCAGCAGCACCGTGAGGCTGCGGCTGCGGGACAGCCTGTGATAGAAGCCTTTCACAAACACAAATCCTTTCCTGGAATTGGGAAACTGAAAAATTTACCGTACAAACATCGTTTTTTTACACGGTAAACATAAGGCAACACCGCACAAAGACGGCGGCGGCGCTTTTCTAAAATTTTCCGCCATAACTTTGTTGCGAAAACTTGAAATCCGCCAAGGATTCCTGCGTTT
>URFQ01000057.1 GCA_900547195.1 uncultured Butyricicoccus sp. | reverse complement strand
TTATACCAAAGGAGGCCTTATTTTCCGTATCAACGCTTTCGCTTTTCTATATCCAGAAGTAAAACTTGTGGTTGCATATGTAAAAGAAAAGCCGCAGACTTTTTTCAAAATCTGCGGCTTGGCCGGGGAACAGAAAAGGGCGCTGTCATGCTTGACAACACCCTGTTTCTGCCTGATTATTCAGTTGTTTTGACACGCTCCGTTTTCCGCTGCCCTAAAAAAAATTGATTTTACTGGGTTTTTCATGTTTTCTTATGGCACCACGGCTAAAGCCGTCCTCTTTTTTCTTATGCCTTAATGATCAGTGCCATAAATACAAGCGGCTCCGCGCTCGTGCACGAAATGCCGTGACCGCCGCCGTTCTTGCAGAAGAACACATCGCCCGCCTTGGCGGGGGATTTCACGCCATTGTCGTCATAAACGCCCTCGCCGGATAGGATATAATAGGTTTCCGTCTCACCGTGGTGCTCATGGAAATCGAGCGTAGCCTGCGGTGCAATGGTCACCCGCGCATACAAGCCCAGCTTACCGTCCATTTGTTCCTCATTGAGCAGTTCTTCCACCGTGATTGCGTCTTTCTGACTCATAGGAATCGCCTCCTCACATATTTCTCGCCTTATTTTATCCCCATACGACACAACATTCAAGTACTTACTTTTTTGTAACCAGGCCTAGAGCTTGCATTTCCGGATGGACCTTTTGAGCCTGCCGCATCCTTTCCCGATCTTACTTTTTGTACACGAGGCCGGCCACATCCCAGTCTTTCAGCACCGGGATCATGCTTGCCGCGATCTTCTTCGCGCCTGCCAGATCGTGCAGCTTATAATTGCCACACTCGATGCGGCTTGCGCCCGGGATTTCCCCCTCATACGCCGCGATGAAATCCATGCTTTCGCGGACAAGGGCAATGGAGTCCTCCGGGGACAAATCGCGCACCAGGAAATAAAACCCGGTCTGGCAGCCCATTGGGCCGCAATAGATAATATGGCCGGCAAAACGGCTGTTGCGCATATAGGTGGCAAACAGATGCTCAAACGTGTGCGCCGCCGCCGGCTCGAGGTAAACGCCCGCGTTCGGCAGCGTCATGCGCACGTCATAGGTCGTGATGTCTCCATCGATCCGAGAGGTATACATGCCCGGGGTGAGCACGTCGTGGTTGACTTCAAAGCTTGCAATGCGTTTCATCGGAATCCACTCCTTTATAGAAAAGTGCGGCGCACAGGGGCCTGTACGCCGCAAATACAGGTATCATAGCGGGCAGCTATGATACGCTTATTGCCGCAGGGCGGCTATGATACGCTTATCAGCGTTACTTATGCGCAGAGATTGCGGTATCCTTCAGCACAACGTCGTGTGCGCCGCCCTCCACGATCGAGGTGGCGGAAACCAGCGTAATCTTGGCGTTCCGCTGCAAATCCGGGATGTTCAGCGAACCACAGTTACACATGGTCGAACGAACCTTGTTGAGCGTCAGCGTGACGTTGTCATGCAGCGATCCGGCATACGGCACATAGGAATCCACGCCTTCCTCGAAGGACAGCTTTTTGTCGCCGCCCATGTCGTAGCGCTGCCAGTTGCGGGCGCGTGCCGAACCTTCGCCCCAATACTCCTTCATGAAGGTACCGCCCACATTAACCTTATTGGTCGGGGATTCGTCAAAGCGGGAGAAATAACGGCCCAGCATGCAGAAGTCCGCGCCCATGGCCAGCGCCAGGGTGATGTGATAGTCGTGCACAATGCCGCCGTCCGAGCAGATCGGGATATAGACGCCGGTCTCCTTAAAATATTCGTCGCGCGCCGCAGCCACCTCAATGGTTGCGGTCGCCTGGCCGCGGCCAATGCCCTTCTGTTCGCGGGTGATGCAGATGGAGCCGCCGCCGATACCGATCTTGATGAAGTCCGCGCCCGCTTCTGCGAGGAAGCGGAAGCCTTCACGGTCTACAACGTTGCCCGCGCCCACCTTGACGCTGTCGCCGTAGTTTTCACGGATCCACTTCAGGGTACGCATCTGCCACTCCGAGAAGCCCTCGGATGAGTCAATGCACAGCACGTCTGCGCCTGCTTCCACCAGAGCCGGAACACGCTCTGCGTAGTCACGGGTGTTGATGCCGGCGCCAACGACATAACGTTTGTGGCTGTCCAGCAGCTCGAGGGTATTGGTCTTGTGGGAGTCATAGTCCTTACGGAAAACCATGTAAACCAGATGCTGGTTGTCATCTACGAGCGGCAGCGCATTCAGCTTGTGATCCCAGATGATGTCGTTCGCGGTCTTGAGGGTGGTGTCCGCCGGGGCGGTAATCAGCTTCTCGAACGGGGTCATAAAGGACGCAACCTTTTCGTCGGTGGACATGCGGGACACACGGTAATCGCGGCTGGTGACAATGCCGAGCAGCTTGCCGGTCGCGGTGCCGTCGTCAGTGACCGCCATGGTGGAGTGCCCGGTGCGCTCCTTGAGCGCCAGCACGTCTGCCAGGGTCATATCCGGTGTAATGTTGGAATCTGAGACAATGAAACCAGCCTTGTACGCCTTCACGCGGGCAACCATCGCCGCTTCGCTCTCAATGGTCTGCGAACCGTAAATAAAGGAGATGCCGCCCTCCTTTGCGAGCGCGATAGCCATATTATCGTCGGATACTGCCTGCATGATCGCGGAAACCAGAGGGATATTGGCGTAAAGGGACGATTCCTCACCCTTCCTGAACTTTACGATCGGGGTGCGCAGGCTGACATTCGCCGGCATGCATTCCGCCGAGGAATAGCCCGGCACCAGAAGATACTCACTGAACGTGCGGGAAGGCTCCGAAAAATAAAATGCCATTTTGATTCTCCTTTTTCAGACTCAAAATCTATCATACTGTATTTTTACTATTATACCCCTGTTTTGCCGCAGAAGTAAACCTGCGGATTGCAAGAGAAATGAAACGAATTTCGGGGGATTTCTATGCAAACCGCCGTTTGGCATTTGACCAAACTTTTTCCGGGTACGAAAGGGAAACTTTTCGCTTTATCGATGTAAAACACATCTTTTCCCTGTGGTTTGGTAGCAGCGGAAGCAGCCGTAACATCCCCGGCACGAGGATGTGCCGCCCGCCCGTGCGATGCGTACAAACCCCGGCTGGCAGATGAACGGCCGGGATGCGCAAGCCAGTTCCATGCCCGCATCCAACGCCGCCTGCATATCCGTGCGATCGCGCAGCCCGCCGGCCAGAATCAGGGGGAGCGCCGTGTGTTCCGCCAGCCCGTGCGCGGCATCCAGATAATAGCGCCGCTTTTCCGGCGGCTGTGCGGCAAAGTCAAAGCCGGACAGTTCGGCCGCCGTGACGCCGTGCCCTGCCGCAAAATCGAGCATGCGCAAAAGCGCAGGCCGGAAACCCGGATCGTCCTGCAAAAGGTTTGTATGCAGCTTGAGCAGCACCGGATACCCTCCCCCGACCGCTTCCCGCACCTTTTCGATGGTCTCGCGCACGATGCGGAAACGGTTCTCCGCACTGCCTCCATAGCAGTCGTCACGTTGGTTCCAGGCCGGGTCGATGAACTGGGAAAACAAATAACCATGCGCCCCGTGAATCTGTACGCCGTCATAGCCCGCGGCCTTGGCGCGTGCGGCTGCGGCCGCAAAATCATCCTCAATGCGCCGGATTTCCGCTTTTGCCAGCGCACGCGCCGTCACGCCCGGAATATATTCCATGGCGCTCGGCGCGGCAGGCGTGCCGCCGGTCACCGCGGGCGGGCACTTGCCGCCCGAATGGTTGAGCTGCTGGACGATCGTGCCGCCCAGCCGGTGCACCAGCCCGGTCAGTTCCCGCTGCGACGTGAGAAACCGGTCGTCGTCCATGCGGTTCTGCCGTGCGTCGTTGCGGCCGTCCGGACTCACGCAGGCGTGGCCGGTGATGATCAGCCCGACTTCATTTTCCGCCAGTTCGCGGTAAATCTCCCTCTGCGCCGCCGAAACCGTGCCATCCACGTTCCCAGCATAATCGTTTGTCGCCGAACGGCAGATTCGGTTGCGCAAATGCAGCCCGCCGAGCGTGCAGGGCGCAAACAGCTCCTTCATGTCGATTCCTCCATCAAAAAACGCAGCACAGCAAGGTTAAACTGTGCGGGCAGCTTTGCCGCGCAAAAATGGTCGCCACCCGGGATACGATACAGCCGCCCATGCGGCAGGCACAACGCAATACGCCAGGAATGCCGGTCGAAAATCATATCGTTTTCCCCGACAAGCACCAGCGTGCGCGCCGGAATCTTCCGCAGGTCGTCCCAATCCACGCCGTAATCGCGCGCCATCAGGCCGAGCACGTCCCGCTTGCGCGCGAGCCGCGCGGACAGCGGGCTGAGCATGCTCAGCATGCCGACGACCGGGTACAGCGGC
Organism: uncultured Butyricicoccus sp.; assembly: GCA_900547195.1. Classification (GTDB taxonomy): domain Bacteria; phylum Bacillota; class Clostridia; order Oscillospirales; family Butyricicoccaceae; genus Butyricicoccus_B. The sequence continues at coordinate 13,157 of URFQ01000057.1, read as the reverse complement.
AGCTGGACAGCAGGCTTCACACCGGTGAGCATATGCAGGTTTGCGCCATTGAGCACCAGCTTGTCCACCTGCTGTGGATACCGCAAGGCGAACGTGATAGCCAAATTCCCGCCGTCGGAAAAGCCCAGAATATGCGCCCTTTGCAATCCCAGCGCGTCAAATACTGTCTTGAGGTCATCCGCCATTTGGGCAAAATGCAATCCGCACGCACCGTGCCCGGACCGGCCATGCCCGCGGCTGTCCACGGCGATCACGCGGAAGCGCCGTGCGAACACCGGGATCTGGCCCCTAAAATACCGGCTGTCCTCGCCGTTGCCGTGCAACAAAACAAGCGGTTCCCCGCTTCCCCATGTATAATACGCGATTTTTGCGTCTCCGGACTGCACAAAGCGCGGCACAAACCGAACGTCATCCATCGGCCATCACCTTGACATAATAGCGGCGGGTGCGCGGGCCGTCAAACTCGCAAAAATACACGCCCTGCCACGTCCCGAGCAGCGGGCGGCCATCCTCGATGAGGATGGTTTCGCTCGCGCCTACGGCCGAGCATTTGAGATGGGCGTCCGAATTGCCCTCGCCGTGGCGGAATACGCGGCGATCGGGAAAGGCTTCGTCCAGGCCGATCACAAGATCGTGCTGCACGTCCGGGTCGGCGTTCTCGTTGATCGTAATCGCGCCGGTCGTGTGCGGGCAGAACACCACGCAGACGCCCGACTGCACGCCCGATTCCATGATCACTTCGCGGATGGTTTTTGTAATGTTGTAATAGCCCTGCCGTTCGGTGCGCAGGGAAAATTCTTTGGTCTTCATACGTCCTCCTGTCGTTGCTCGCAAAGGTAGGTGGCTTCGAGGTCGGCCAGATGCAGTTTGACCGCCAGCGGATATTTTTCGTAGGCGTGCGCAATGGCAAAGCTGCCCGCGCGCGCCGAATCGTCAAACCCGCCCATATGCCAGCGAATGGCAACCGCTTCCTCATTTTTCAGGCGCATGAACCGCTCAATCAAAAACACCGATTTTTCGCCATGCCCATATGGGAATTTATCGTCAATCGCATAAACCGGCACTTTTTCCCATTCCCCGCGGTCGTTTTTCCGGTTGCGGTACTCGGTCGTGTAGAAGCCGGCCTTGCAGATATCGTGCAGCAGGGACGCGATGGTAAAGCTCTCCAGATTGTCCTTGTCCGGATCGTAGTGCTTGGCGATGAGCACATTGTAAACGTTCAGGCTGTGCTCCAGAAGGCCGCCCTCATACGCCGCATGAAAGCGGGTGGATGCGGGCGCGATAAAAAAGTCGGTCGATTCGAGCCATTCGAGCAATTTATCCGCCCCGCGGCGGGTCACCTGGTTGCGGAAAATCTCTAAAAATCTGTCTTTCATGTTTCCTCCATATGCTGCCGCGCGAGGGCGGCCAGCGTTTCCGGGGTGTTGCGTGCCGGGTCGTCCAGCACAAGCTCGAGCAGATGGCGCTGCATTTCACCAATGGCCGGGCCCTGGAGGCCGAGCGCCATCAGCGCGCGGCCACCCAACGCGAGCGAACGCACCGAAAGGCAGGCGTCCTGCCGGAGCACCTCATTGAGCGCAGCCTCGAGCTGCTGGTACTGCCCGATGTATTCCGGGTGCGTGCCGCGGCCAACCCCATCGGCCTTTTTCATCATCAACACATGCCGTAGGCGCAGCTCCCCGTATTGCGCCAGCCGCCGCCGGATGGTCTTCTGTGTGCCGTCGATGGGTACATCGTGCACATGCGCAAGGAATACGACCTCTTCCCGAACGGCGTTTGGCAGGCGGAGCGCCAGACAGCGCTGCTCAGCAAGCGCGGCGCTGATTTTGGGATGCCCATAAAAATGGCCGACGCCGTTTTCGTCCAAAGTAAAACAGCGAGGTTTCCCGGCATCGTGATAAAGCGCCGCGAGGCGCAGGACAGGCGTGGCCGGGATTTGCTCCAGTGCGCGCAGCGTATGCTCCAGAACATCGTAACGATGATGCTGGTTGTGCTGCCGGAACCCCTTCATCGGCAGGATTTCGGGAAGAATCACGCCGATCACCTCGGTATACTCCCGCAGCACCCTGCCGGCAAAGCGTCCGCACAGCAGCCGCAGCAGTTCCGCCGAAAGCCGCTCGGGCGCGACGCGCGTCAGGGTAGGCGTGAGGGCACGCACTGCGGCGGCGGTATCCTGCTCCAAAGTAAAACCGGTTTCCGCCGCCATACGCAGGCCGCGCAGAATGCGAAGCGCGTCCTCAGAGAAGCGGGTTTCCGGGTCTCCCACGGCGCGCAGCACACGCCGCTCGAGATCCATCCGCCCGCCAAAGGGGTCGATCAGGCCGCGCGCGGGGCTATACGCCATGGCGTTCACTGTGAAGTCCCTCCGGCCAAGGTCGGCCTCGATTTCCCGCACAAACCGCACCCTGTCCGGATGGCGGCAATCCGAGTAGCGGCCTTCCACGCGAAAGGTCGTGATTTCCAGCGGTTCGCCGGCAAGCAGTATGGTGACTGTGCCATGCTTCACGCCGGTTTCAATCACCCGCTCGCCCGCGAACACGGCCGTAATTTCCTCCGGCCGCGCGGCCGTGCACAGGTCAAAATCGTGCGGGGTCACGCCGCGCAGATGGTCGCGTACCGCGCCGCCGACCACATAAGCCGGGAAACCCGCGGCCTCCAGCTTCGCCAGCGCCTGCTGGACTTCGTCCGGCAACTGCATCAATGCCCGCCCTTCTTCTGCTTCAAACGGTACGATGTGCCGTCCGGATTGAGGACCACGGTATTGTCCAGCTGCGCTTTCAGGCTGCCGCGGAAATCCGCGATATATTCTTCCCGCAGCGCTTTGCGCTCCGCGGCCTCTTCCGGGGTCAGCCCCTCGGTTTTCGCCTTTTTCGCCAACGCGTTGATGCGTTCAATTTTGTATTGTTCCATTTTGGTTCTCCTCCGGTTTATCCATTGTTTCCATTATAACAAACCGGATGCGCGTTGAAAAGAGTGGTTTGGTATGATAAACTGGTAGTAATTCGGGCGGCGGCCGAAAGGAGCGCGGTATCCCGCGAAAAATCTTGGTTCGCGTGCGCCGCGCGGCGCGTCTTCTTGACCCTAAGCCGACGCCATGTTACAATAATGGCGGTATTAAATTACATATGGAGGGAAATCCTATGAATCTGGAAACTAAATGCCTGCACGCGGGCTACAAGCCCGAAAATGGCGGCCCAAGCGTCATGCCGATCGTGCAGTCCACCACCTACCGCTTTGATTCTACCGCTAAGATCGCGTCTTTGTTTGATATGCCAACCGAGTACATGTACTCCCGTTTCGCAAACCCGACCTGCGACGCGGTTGAGAAAAAGATTGCAGAGCTTGAAGGCGGCGTCGGCGCCATGCTGACGTCGTCCGGCCAGGCGGCTTCCCTGTTGTCCATTCTGAACCTGTGCTCGGCGGGCGACAGCTTTATCGCCGCAAGCACCATCTACGGCGGCACCATTAACCTGTTCGGCGTGACCCTCAAAAAGCTCGGCATCGAGTGCATCTGGGCGGACGCCGAAGCGGACGAGGAAGAAATCCAGAAACTGTTCCAGCCGAACACCAAGGCAGTTTTTGGCGAGACGCTCGCCAACCCGGCGCTCACCGTGTTCGACATTGAAAAGTGGGCGGGCATCGCGCACAAAAACGGCGTGCCGCTGATCGTCGACAGCACCTTTGCCACCCCGATTCTGTGCCGCCCGATCGAATGGGGCGCAGACATTGTCATCCACTCGACCACCAAGTACATGGATGGCCATGCCGTGCAGGGCGGCGGCGTAATTGTCGACGGCGGCAAGTTTGACTGGGCGGCTTCGGGCAAGTTCCCGGACTTCACCGAGCCGGACGAAAGCTATCACGGCGTGGTGTACACCCGCGAGTTTGGCGCCATGGCCTACATTATCAAGGCGCGCATGCAGCTTATGCGTGATTTCGGCTGTTATCCGGCCGCACATTCGGCGTTCCTGCTCAATCTCGGTCTGGAAACCCTGCCGGTGCGCATGAAGCAGTACTGTGAAAATGCGCTCACGGTTGCCACATATCTGTCCAAGTCTGACAAAATCGCGGGCGTGCGCTATCCGGGCCTTCCGGGCGACCATTATTACGAGCGCGGAAAGAAATACCTGCCGCTCGGTACCTCGGGCGTGATGTCCATTGATATCAAGGGCGGCCGTGAGGCGGCTATGAAGTTCATGGACAGCCTGAAACTGGCCTCCAACGAGGTGCATGTGGCCGATATCCGCACCTGTGTGCTGCATCCGGCTTCCGAAACCCATCGCCAGCTCACCGACGAGCAGCTCGTCGCGGCAGGCATCGAGCCCGGTCTGGTTCGCCTGTCGGTTGGTCTCGAAAGCGTTGAGGATATTATCGCCGACCTTGAGCAGGCGCTGGCACAAATCTGAAAGGTCTAGGAGAATACCATGGAAATCCGCGAGATCCTGCCGTGGGACAAGCCATATTTTTGCCGGATGGCGCACGATTTTTATCGTCTGCCCGCAGTGGCGCACGCCATCCCGGACAGCCATGCCGAGCGCACCTTTGACCTGCTCATGGGGGATACGCCGTATGCACGCTGCTTTGTCGCAGCGGATGAGCGCGATGTGCCGCACGCGTACTGCCTGTGCGCTATCACGTGGTCAAACGAGGCCGGCGGCCTGTGCGTCTGGCTGGATGAGCTGATGGTTGAGGATGCCCTGCGCGGGCAGGGCATCGGGCAGCAGCTCATTGCCGCGGTGCGCGCAGCGTACCCGAACGCAGCGCGCTTCCGTCTGGAAGTTACAGACTCAAACCCGCGTGCGGCGGCTTTGTACCGCGCCCTCGGATTTGAGTCCCTCGAGTACCGGCAAATGATTCTGGATTGTAACGACTAAAAAACAGACTGTCGAAAAACTACAGTTTTCCGCCAAGTACGCCCGCCGCCATCAATGAGCCTTTTCAAAACTCTTTTTTAATATGGAACGCGCACTGCGGCGCGAAGGGCTTTTTCGATAATTTGAGGCTTCCTCCCTGCGGGGGAAGCCTTTTTGCTTTACCAGCCCGAAAAGAATACGCGCATATCATCCGGCAGCGGCGAGGAAAACCGCAGCAGCTCGCCGGTCACCGGCTGCGGCACAGTCAAAAACGCCGCGTGCAGCGCATGGCGCCCGATACGCGAAAAATCCGGCCCATATAGGAAATCTCCCGGCAGCGGATGGCCGATGTGTTTCATATGTACCCGGATCTGGTGGGTGCGCCCGGTTGTAAGCCGCACACGGGCGAGCGAATACCCGCCCGCATACGCAAGGCGCTCAAATTGCGTGACCGCGCGCTCGCCGTCCGGCCGCACCTCACGCGCAATGACCGAGCCGTCCACCCGGCCGATGGGCGCGTCGATCGTGCCGCACGCAGGCAGTTTCCCGGTGCAAACGGCCAGATATTCTCGGTATAACCGCTTTTTTGCTGCCGCCTCGGTTAAAATGCATGCCGCGAGCGCGTTTTTGGCGGTCACAAGCAGCCCCGAGGTGTTTTTATCCAGCCGCCCGATGGCGCGGAACACAAACGGTTCCCCAGCCTCGGCATAGCGGAAGGCAAGCGCGTTCGCCACTGTATTTTCCCGGTTTTGCGGCGACGGATGCACCGCCATGCCTGCGGGCTTGTCGATGACGAACAAATCCTCGTCCTCATACACGATGGGGAGCGGCAGGGCGGCCTGCGGGATGGTGTCGCTGCGCTCGGTCTCGCGCAGGCTGAGCCGCAGCGTATCGCCTGCATGCAGCCGGTCGATGGCGCGGATGTGCGCGCCGCCGACGGTCAGCCCGTCCGGATCGTTTTTCAGGCCGATCAGCACCCGCCGGGAAACGCCCCGGCGGCGTAAAAAGCGTTCCACGGTCGCGCCGTCGGCCGCTGGTTCCACCTGGTATTCCACGATGCGCAATTTTGTCTCACTCCCCGAAAAATTTCTTTTTTGATTGTACACAAATTGGCTCCGGCTGTCAATTCACGGATTTTGCCGATTTTTTTGTTTTTCCTGCTATCATTTCCCGCATTCAGTGCTATAATATCTGTGTCCCTTCTCTGCAAAAGCCAGAACACAAAAAGAACAGGAGTTGTTTTTTTGAACCAAATAGAAACCCTGACGCAGCTGTGCACGCTGCCCGGCGTGACCGGTTTTGAGCAGCAGGCCGCCGCAGCGGTGGCCGAGCTGCTGCGGCCGCTCGTCAACAAAGTGGATATCGACCCCTTCGGCACCGTGACCGGTATCCTTGTCTCCCCGCAGCCGGGAGCCAAAACCGTACTGCTTGACGCGCATCTCGATCAAATCGGTTTTGTCATCACCGAGGTGCTGGACGGCGGCTTCCTGCGCTTCGCGCCAGTCGGCGGCGTCGACCCGCGCATGCTGCTCGGCTGCGAAGTGACCATCCTGGCTGCGGAATCGCTGTTTGGCGTGATTTCCTGCACGCCGCCCCATCTGATGCAGGCGGGCGAGCAGGACAAGTCGGTGCCCATCCACGAAATGCTCATCGACACCGGTTTCGAAGACGCCAGGCTGCGCATCCCGGTCGGCACATCGGTCGTATTCCGTCAGCAGCCGGTGCAGCTTTCGAAAGGCGTTTTCATGTCCAAGTGCCTCGACGACCGTGCCGGTATCCTCGCCATTTTGCAGGCGCTCCGCCAGCTCGACCGGAAACAGCTCGCGGTCAATGTCGCGGTGCTGTTCTCCTGTCAGGAGGAAGTCACTTCCCTCGGCGCGCTGACCGGTGCGTTCCGCATCCGTCCAGACTACGCCATTGCGGTGGATGTAAGCCACGCAAAAACCCCGGACGCGCCCGCAGGCGAGACTTTCGAATTCGGCGGCGGTGTAATGATCGGCATGGGTCCGAACATGAATACCGCCCTTACCCGCGCGCTGCTGCGGCTGGCGCGTGCCGAAGAAATCGGCCATCAAATCGAGGTTATGGAGGGCAACACGGGCACAAACGCCTGGGAGATGCAGATTGCCGCGTGCGGCACCGCGCAGGCCATCCTGTCCATCCCGCTGCGATACATGCACACCCCGATCGAGGCCGTGAAGCTGTCCGATATTGATGCAACCGCTGATCTGATTGCGGCGTTCCTGAAAAGTTTTAATGGGGAGGCGCTTTACTGATGTTCGATCTGCTCAAAACCCTGTGCGCACTGCCCGGCCCTTCGGGCGCCGAGGACGCGGTGCGCGGCTATATCCGCACGCAAGCCGAGTCCTATGCCGACAAGATCCGCACCGACCCCATGGGAAACCTCATGATATTCCGCAGAGGCGAAAAGCGGCTGGCAAAGCCGGTCATGCTATGCGCGCACATGGACGAGGTCGGCGTGATTGTCAAGCGCGTCACCGACGACGGCATACTGAAATTTGGCTTTGTCGGCGGCGTGGATCCGCGTGTCGTCATCGGCCGCCGTGTGAAGTTCGGCGATGTCACCGGCGTGGTCGGCATTAAAGCCGTACACCTGACAACCGCCTCTGAGCGCAAAACCATGCCCAAAACACGCGACCTTTACATCGATATCGGCGCATCCGGCAAAAAGGATGCGCTCGCCCGCGTCGCGCCGGGCGACTACGGCGTGTTCGATTCAGATATCGTCGAGTTTGGCGACGGCCTTCTGAAAGCCAAAGCCATCGATGACCGCCTGGGCTGCGCGGTGCTGCTTACTCTGCTCCAGACCCAACCGCCCATTGACACGTGGTTTGTATTTACTGTCCAGGAGGAAGTCGGCCTGCGCGGCTCTGCAACTGCGGCGTTTGCGCTCGACCCGGATTTCTGCCTGATCGTCGAAGGCACCACGGCCGCCGACCTGGCCGAAGCGCCCGCGCATAAGCAGGTCTGCGGCCTGCGGAAAGGCCCGGTGCTGCCCTTTATGGATCGCGGCGCCATTTACGACGCCGAACTGTTTGACATGCTGCGCGACGCGGCGAATGACCGCGGCATCGCCTGGCAGACCAAGCATATGGTCGCGGGCGGTACGGATGCCGGCCGCATCCATAAGATGCGCGCAGGCGTGCGCACAGCCGGGCTCGCTGCGCCGGTGCGCTATATCCACTCCCCGGTGTCGGTGGCGTCCAAGGCCGATATGCAGGGGGTTCTCACGCTGGCAAAGGCCTTCCTCGAAGGATTGGCCCAAGGCGCTGAATAACAATCAAGGAGATTTTTGCATGAGCAAGGTATTCGATCTATATCAAACATTGGCCGGCGCATTCGGCCCCTCCGGCCGTGAGGAAGCGGTTCGCGAGGCAATCGCCGGCATTGCGAGCGACTATCTCAATGAGGTCACGACCGACGCGCTTGGCAACCTTATTTGCCGTAAAAAAGCTACCCGGGACGAAGATACGGGCCCGGGCCGCAAAATTCTGTTTGCCGCGCACATGGATTCGCTCGGCATTGCCGTCACATTCATTGACGACAAGGGCTTCCTGCGGTTTGCGCCCGTGGGCGGCCTGTTCCGCGGCGACCTCATCAACATCCAAGTGCGCTTTGCAAACGGCACGCGCGGTGTGATCTCCTATGAGGAAAAGATCCCGTTTAAAGATCTGCAAATGTCCAACCTTTTCGTCGATATCGGCGCATCCAGCCGCGAGGAGGCCGAACAGATGGTGCAGGTCGGTGATTTCGCGGTATATGAAGCCCCGACGTTCGAACAGAACGGCGTGATCTGCGGCCCCTACCTCGACAACCGCATCGGCTGCGTGACCCTGCTTCTGACCATGATGAACCTGCCCGATACGGTAGCCGACGAGCTGTATTTCGTCTTTACCGCGCAGGAAGAAGTCGGTCTGCGCGGCGCAGGCACGGCGGCGTTTGCCATTGAGCCGGACATTGCCATCGCGGTGGATGTGACCGACACCGGCGACCTGCCCGAGCATAAATACCCGATGGACTGTTATCTGGGCAAAGGCCCTGCTGTGAAGGTCATGGATCACTCGGTGCTGTGCACGCCTAAGATCCGTTCCGCGCTTGAAGAAGCCGGCCTGCTGGCCGCAGTCCCAATCCAGCGCGAGATTATGCAGTTTGGCGGCACGGATACCGCGGCGCTTCAGCGCAGCCGCACCGGCGTTCCGGCCGGCGCGGTCAGCATCCCGACCCGCTACATCCATTCCCCGAGCGAGATGTGCGCGGTGAGTGACGTGGAGCAGGCCGCAGCCCTGCTGGTACAAGCTGTGCTGCACACGCTGTAAGCGAACAAAAAAGCTTCGGAACCGAACGAAATCGGTTTCGAAGCTTTTTGGGTGTAACAGGATAAGGCATTTGCTTTGTTACGCATTGTTTTACGAATCGTTTTCCGGTAAGCTCGACATCCCGCGCAGGCGGTCGGCCAGCGCATACAGTGAAACGCATAGGTAAATCATTCCAAACGCCGTCGACAGCCCGCAGGTCAGGAAGCCCGCAAGCCACCATGGCAGGAAGCTGAGTGCAAACGCCAGCATCGCGCGGCGATGGCCGCGCAGCAGGCGGCTGCCTTCCCGTGTCGCACGCCACACACCGATATTCGGGTCGTCGCGCAGCAGCGAGTAACCGATGACATAGGATGCCAGGCGGCCGAGCGTCGGCAGGATCAAAAGCAGGTACACCGTGATCAGCGCCATCAGGATTTGGGCGAACAGCGCATCGTCCCATGCGCCCTGCCGCTCCATCCAGCCGATCGAAAGATATAACGCTCCCATATAAATCGCCGTGGGGATCATCATCAACAGCATCATCCGGAAAATCATGCACAGCATCATCCGAACGCCGCGCAACATCTCGCGCATACTTCCAAGCGGCGAAAACACGACCGCGATCGCGGGAGACCGCCCTCTGGAAATATCCACCAGAAAATACTGTAAGCCCATCATAATTGCACCGAGCAGCAATACCTCGCATGCAAGGCTGAGGCCAAACATCGCGAGCATACGCTCCAGGCTGGCGTCCGCCGGCACAGCGGTCAGCATGGCGACCAAAAGCGCGGGCAGCAGATAGGCAGCCGCAGCCGCGGCACAGAGCGGCAGCCGCATCATAATGCGCAGTTTTGCAGTGGCCTTGATTTCGCGCCGCAGCGCAGCATCAAACGTTACGATTTTTTTCACATCCTCCATGAATCACTGCGCCTCCGGATCCGCCCCTGCCGAACCCTGCGTATCCGCCTGGCCGTCGGACGGTGAATCTGTGGATGGGCTCGCCGCAGCCGGGCCGACCAACACGATTTTATCGCGCTTTTTGTATGACGAAGTATTGGCCTTCACGGTCTTGGACTGGCCGTTTTCCGTGATCGTCTTGTACGTGACCGTTTTGTACCCGGTTGTGCCGGACTGCGAGGTCTTGCGCTCGCCAGGCGAGAGGGAGCTGTCGGTCTTCTCCACGGTTTCGTAGTCCAGCGTGGACAGGATTTCGGTCTTGAGCGACACCTTTTTGTCCGAAGTCTTGGTGCCAATCAGCTTCATATTGCAGCTGCTCCCCGACTGGGACGCAACGATCTTGACCGGGTACTTGGTGTTATTCTTAAAACGGAAGTCCGGGCCGCCCCAGGATACCGTGGCATCCTCCCCAAGCGGCGTGTAGGCAACCGTAAAGCTGTGATTGTGGCGCTCGGTCACTTCCAGATCGGCGCGCAGCACCGCCATATACAGGGTCGAGGAGGGCTGGCATACGCCGCCGCCCACCTCGTCAACGACCTGGCCGTTTGCGTAAGCGCCCGCGGTCTGGAACCCGCGCGCCGCCGTGCGTTCACCCACAACGCCATTGTACGAGAACTCGTCGCCCGGGTTCAGGATCGTGCCATTGATGTGCTCGCAGGCCAGCCGGACGTTGTTGGTACGCGGCCGGTTGCCCGAATTCAGGCTCGTGGATGTGCTTGCCAGCGTGTCGCTGAACAACACGTCGGCCAGCTTGTCGGCCGTGATTTCGGCCGGGGTGCGCTTGACCGGGATTTTATAGGTCTGTTCACGGCCCTCGCCCACAATCGCTTTGGCTTCTTCCAGGTCAATTTCCACACCGTCCACGCTTGGGAGGATGGTTTTGCCGTCGGTTTTGTCCACCGTTGCATTCTTTGGCTCCGCCTGCGCTTCGGCCGAAATAGCCTCCACGTCGATCTTTGCCGGATCGCAGGTGGTCACTTTGACCTCAAACGCCTTAAAATCCATGGTGCGGATGCGTTCGGTCACCTGCTTGGAGACCTCGTCACGGTCAAACTCCACACCTGGTTCCCCGGCGTCGATGACCAGATAATCCTCCTCGATCGTCCACGATGGATCGACCGGTTCGGTCAGCGCTTCGGCTGAGATTTCGTCCAGTCGCTTGCCGAGCGCTTCCTCGTCCACGCTCACCGACAGCGGCACCTCATAGCCTCCAAACAGCGCGCGGATGGTATGTCCGACGCGGGTCAGCGCGCTGCCTTTGTGCGTAAAATCATATGCGTCCTGTGCGGACTGGTCGCTGTCCAGCCCGGTAGTCACTTGATCGATATCAATCCCATAATCCTTGTCATAAATGGTTAGCGTGATCGCTTCCCCGCTGAGCAGGGACTCCGCCTTGCCGTCAATGGCCTTTTTCGCTTCGTCCAGAGCCATACCGCCAACCTTGACCATGCCGGCATGCACGCCGAAATGGATGCCGCTGTACGCATATGTATAGCCGAACGCCGCACCGGCGAGCAGCACCACAATGCCGATGAGCACACCCGCAGCCTTCTTGCCTGCGCCACGGCGGCGGGATTTGCGGTTCTTTTTCTTGCTGGTTCTTTCTTTTTTCCGGGGCACGAATTGATCCTCCTGTGGGGGTTCCGCCTCCCAGCGCGCGGCCTGCTGCTCAAAACGCGGCTCCGGCTGCGGGGCAGGCGGTTCAAATGTCGGAATGGACGGCTCCTCCTTTTCCAGCACAGCGGGCACAAAGCCGGGCGCGGAGGGCGCCGTATAAACCGGCGGCTTTTCCATGCGCAGGTTTTCCTGCTGCCGGCATCCGGTTCCCCGGGATCGCAGCATAGCTTCGAGCGCGCTGTTGCCCGTTTCGCGCGAAGCGTGCTCCCCATGCACTTCTTCTATGATGTCCTCCAGCGAGGGTTCCCGCTGGTTTCTTTCTTTTTCATCCATCGTGTATCAGCCTCTCGTACGATTTCCTACCGATTCGGTTACCTTCCCTATTGTATGACATTTTTCATCAGAATACAACAACAATCAGGCAACAGAAAAAGCGCACACCCTTTTTCAGTAGGATATGCGCTCCGGTTGGCGCTTATACGTTGAAGCGGAACAGAGGGAAATCAAGTCCTACCATATTCTTTTGTCTCCTGTTATTTGCGCGCCGTTTGGGTAATTGTTTTTCTGGTTCATTGTATATCATGATTTTTAAAAAACGTCAAGGGGTTGGGACAGCGATAGGGATACAAAGTGTAGGAATAAATACATCTTGAACGCATGAATAGAAAGGGTGAAAAATAAGACCTCATGAGTGAATGTTCGGTTACCAACACCAACTTGTCAGAAGCAGGCATATCCTTTATGAGCATAGGCGTCCTGCATGTCGCCCTGAAGCTCCGCCTGCAAAGATGCATTCATGCCGACTGGTCAGCCCGCTACACAAGAACTGTTCACCCGGATCTATAACAACAAAGCGAGCATTACCAGTTTCGCAATCGTTTAAAATCTCAAACCAAAGCAGTTTTCGCCCTTATGGGATTAGGGTTAAAGAATTTTATGCCGGCTTGCCCATGAAGCGAAGTCAGTCTAATCGGAAAAATATTTTTCGAAAGAGTAAAAGCTTTTTGAACATTTCCACAGCCTGAACGACCAAGGCAAAACCATACGTATTTGCACGGCTTCCCCTCAGGCTTTTTGTAAAGAAATAATATTGGCATTTCCAGTATGGTAAGCAAATCTTCGCAAGAAATAAAAAACCCGCCCCAGTGCTGCAACACTTAGGGCGGCAAAATCAAATCCTTGGAGCATCTTGCAAACACTCCTTAAAATTATTTTACCATATTACTGAATATATTTCAATTTATTTGTGTCATATGTTGACGGGAAGAAATGAAATTGGACTACGGATCTGTTTTTCTGAAATTCTTAAATCATTCCGGTATATAAGGGCGCGTTCGCGGACATTAATCGAAAAAAACTGTGTGGTTGGTGCGCAGGGCATACCGGTGGGGCAGATACAGCGTTAAGCGTATGT
>URFQ01000056.1 GCA_900547195.1 uncultured Butyricicoccus sp. | reverse complement strand
GGCATATCCGCGGCAACCGTTCCCGGGCGCGGTGAATATGGAAACACATGCATATCCGCAAAACGGCACGCACGGACAAAATCCAGTGTTTCCCGGAATTCTTCTTCGGTCTCGCCCGGAAAACCAGTGATCAAGTCGGTCGTAATGGAGCAATCCGGGAATGCGGCGCGCAGGCCATCCACATGCGCAAGAAACTGCGCCGTCGTATAACGCCGCTTCATCCGCGCCAATACGCTGTCACAGCCGCTTTGCAGCGACAAATGGAAATGCGGCATCAGATTGGGCAGGCCGGACAATTCCGCGCAAAACCGTGCGTCAACTGTGCGCGGCTCCAAAGAGCTCAGGCGCACGCGCACCGCAGGTACGGCGCGGCACACCGCGGCAATCAGCGCCACCAGATCGTCTCCCCCATTCAAATCGCGGCCATAGGAAGAAATCTCAATGCCGGTTAAAACGACCTCATGCACGCCGTCCGCGGCCAGCTGTACCGCCTGCTCCACTGCCTGCCCCAAAGGCAGCGAACGGATATGTCCGCGTGCATACGGAATAATACAATATGTACAATAATTGTCGCATCCATCCTGCACCTTGAGCAGAGCGCGCGTTCGGCCCTGCGGCACGCCGGGCGGCAGCGGCTCAAATACGCGCGACGGCGCGCGGAACCGCGCGGTGTCCCCGACTTCCCGGTTCCGCACATAGCGCTCACACAAATCCAGCACGGCCGCGCGGTCACTCGTGCCGCAGACCAGATCCACTTCCCCGGTCGCACGCAGCTTGTCCGGTTCCATCTGCGCCATACAGCCGCTGACCGCCAGCATCGCATCCGGATTGTCCCGGCGCAGCCTGTGGATGGCGCGGATGTTTTTATGATCGCTTGTCCCTGTCACTGTACACGAATTTATAATACACACATCCGCCCCGCACGACACGATTTCATGCCCACGCGCCCGCGCAAGTTGCGCCAGCGCTTCGGACTCAAAACGGTTAACCTTGCAGCCAAGCGAAAAAAAGCAAAACTTCATATAAAGATTTCCTATTCCAATAAAATACGGGCCTTCCCGCCGATGTCATTATAACGCAGGAAACCGCAAAAGAAAAGGCCGCAGTTTTGCCGAAATCAGTGCAGATTCTGCATTTTTCCCTTCTACGTAGCGTCCTTCTCGGTCGCTTTTTCCAGCGACGGAAATTTTATCAGAATTTGATTTGACATTCCGCTTTATGTGTGCTATTATGTAACCGTAATGTAATCAAATTCTGTTACTATTTTGTAACTTTAGAAATCGTTCTGTAACTAGCTGAAGGAGAAAAACATGCCTGCAAATACAAAAAAAGACGCTCCATTGCAATATAAGGGTCATCCGCTCGTTCGCAAGGACAACGTCATTTATTATGGCAGCATGACGGATAGCCATATTATCATGATGCAGATTCTGGACACAAAAAAGGACAATGGCCTGGATATCGCATCCCGCGTATCGGTGCAGCTGCAGCAGACCGCTCCCGGCCTGCGCGCCCGTGACCGCATTGTCAAAAGTACGGAAAAGTCCAGCATGTGGAGCGCCATGGATATCGCTTCAATCTGGCTCGGTCGTGCACTGTCCTCTAAGTAAGAACATCATTTGACGACTAAACAGGAGGTTCTTCCATGAATTCGTCCAAGCGACTCATAAAAATTGCTGTGACCAGCGCGATCGCGGCCACGCTTTCGATCACGGCCGCATCCGCATTATATGCGGGCGAGACCACAGCCACCAACCTGAACCTGCGTGCTACCCCGGGCGGCGCGGCCATCGGCTCCCTCCCCTATGGCACCAAACTCGCAGTCATCAGCAACAGCAACGAATGGTATCAGGTTGCGGTCAACGGCCAGACCGCATACGTCAGCGGTGCATACGTCAGCTGGATCCCGGACACCGAGTTTGCGCTTGGCACAGGCGTCATCCAGTGCAGCACAACCGTCAATTTCCGTTCCCTTCCAAATACCGAATGCGAAGTGCTTGGCTCCCTCGCAAACGGCACAAAGGTTGAACTGATCGGCGTGGCACAGGGCTGGTACAAAGCCTGTGTAAACGGACAGAAGGGCTTTATTTCCGCAGACTATGTCAGCGTAACCGGCGGCGCCGTAGTGGACAAGTCCACCGCAGTCGGTTCCACCACCGTTTCCACCTCAAGCGGCACCCGTCAGGCGATTCTGGACTACGCCGCACAGTTCCTCGGCACCCCGTATGTATACGGCGGCAGCTCCCCGGACGGCTTTGACTGCTCCGGCTTTACCTCTTACGTTTATAAAAATACCGCATCCTCAATCGCGCGTACCTCTTCCGATCAGCGCGCCACAACCAAAAACATCTCGAGGGACGAGCTTCTTCCCGGCGACCTTGTTTTCTTTGGTTCCGGCAACAGCGTCAGCCACGTCGGTATCTACACCGGCAACGGCCAGTTTATCCATTCCCCGCACACCGGTTCGGTTGTCAAGTACGACAGCTTGGATTCCGGCTCTTACAGCCGCCGGTTTATCTGCGGCGGCCGCGTCCTCGAAGATTGATTCCTACATAAGAATATGAGAGCCTCTCACGGATTATTCCGGAGAGGCTTTTTTTGACGCGGATTACAGGCACCCAAAAAGCCTCCTGACGGGCGGATCTCTAACCTGTCGAAAAAAACGGCCTGCGCTTGACGCTCAGGCCGTTTTTTTATATCGGGCCATCGCCGCCGTCTCCGACGCTGACCCGACATTGAATTGCAGCTAAAACCATGCCGCTTTGATGATTATTTCCCCACAGGTTTCTGCTACCTGCAATTCCGCTTCGTAAAGCCCTTCCAAGATTTCACAATCAGTTTTTGTGCATCCATAATGATAACATAAGCTAAATTAAAAAGTGCGTCCCCATGCTCCGGAAACGCACCTTCTTCATATTCGTTCATCCAAAAATGCGACTGTTTTGGCCAATCCCAATTCCGTTTGAGACACAGGCTTGTCTGATCCCTGCGCCCATTTAATCGCTGCTTGTCTGTTAGCTTCTGATGGTCAAAACCAGCAATAAAACCGCTGAAACGCTCAGCACGAGGCCGATGATGCGCGTCAATCTGGTTACCCCGCGAATACTCATCGCGCGGAACGACTCGAACGAAGTGACCGGGTACGGAAGCGCCACAAACGCCAACCCTGCGGCGAGTTGGCCAATGTATGCGCCAATCATACGCAGCGGGCTTTCTCCGCCGAAGAATGCGCTGAACATAAAGCCCATACCACCCGCCAATACAAGCAGGTACAGCGCAGTTTTAAAGCGCTTATCCTGTTTCACATAATGCGCAGCCTGCTCGCTGCATTCCTTGCAGCACACATCGAATGAGCGCGTATGCACCTTGACCTTATACGGCAATTCCGGCAAATCCCTGCCGCAATAAACGCATTTCTCCATGAGAAAAACCTCCTGAATGTTATTTTTGCCGATAACCCTGGAACGATTCCAGCACCACGCCAATCTGCTCGTCTGTCAGCAGATTGGGCTCCAGCCCGGCCGCACGCACATTATAATACAGCTGTGCGCAAAATTCGATTTGCTCAGCCACGTCCATGGTATAGCCGATATTGCGGCCGCAGCACAGCAGGCCGTGGTTGCCAAGGATGCAGGCATAACAATCCCCCATGGCGTCATACGCGGCCTGCGCCAGCTCATAGGTGCCAAACTGTACATAGGGCGTGCACGGCACCTCACGGCCCGAATATGCGACCAAATAATGCAGCGGCGGGATGCCCCAGCCCAGGCAGGCCAGTGTGGTCGCATAGCGCGGATGGGTATGCACAACCGATTTGATACCCGGACGCTTCTGGTAAAAAATACGGTGCATATCCACCTCGCTCGAGGGCTTGCGGTCGCCGTCCACTTTTTCGCCGTCTACGGTCATGACAACCACGTCTTCCGGGCCGGTCTTAAAATAGTTCATACCGCTCGGGCTGATGGCGAACAGGTTTTCCTTTTCATTATAAATACTCAGATTGCCGAATGTGCCGGCCGTCAAACCGCGGTCCAGCATTTCCTTACCGTATTCAACAATAAGCTCCCTTTCCTCTTGCAGCAGCATTGGCAGTTCTTCCTTTCTTTAATCCAGCGCAACGGAACTATGATTGACCACGCGATCGGTGACGCCGCTCTCCAAAAACCGATCAACCTCACGCATAAGCAGGAACGGCGCCCGCGGAATCGCATCGACCGTAGTGCCCGCGATATGCGGAGTGAGCAGCACGTTGTCCATCGTAAGCAGCGGATCGTCCGCAGCAAGCGGTTCGCTGTCGTATACATCGAGTGCAGCACCTGCCATGCAGCCCTTTTGCAGCGCCTCGGCCAACGCAGGCTGATCGACCAGCCCACCGCGCGCGGTGTTAATGAAGTATGCGGTCTTTTTCATGCGCGAAAAATATTGCATACCAATCATGCGCTCGGTCTCTGGCGTCAGGCGCAGGTGCAGCGAAACGATATCGCCGCGTTCAAACAGCGTTTCAAGTGAATCGACCAGTTCGATTGCATCCAATCCAGCCTTTTTCAGCTTTTCCAAACTAGTATACGCATCATAAGCAATGACCGGCACGCCCAGCGCCAACAGCCGCCGCGCGAGCGCCGCGCCCACGTTGCCAATGCCAGCCAGTGCGATCGTGTGGCTGGACATCGTCATCAGGAACTCCGAATTGTAGAAGGTCTTGCTCCATACACCTTCGCGCATCTTGCAGTGGGACAATGCGATGTCGCGCGTCAGACACAGCATCATGCCGAGCGCAAAATCCGCGACCGGCTCAGCGTTACGGATAACATTTAAAACCGGAATGTTCCGCTCGCTCGCCGCTGCAAGATCGATGTGTTCGAGTCCGCCGCGGCAGGTCAGGATGAGCTTCAGATTTTTCGCCTTATCGAGCAGCGCGCGCGGCACCGGGTTAAAATGTACCATCAGTACCTCCGCGTCCGCGATCGCCTC
Source organism: uncultured Butyricicoccus sp. (assembly GCA_900547195.1). Lineage (GTDB taxonomy): Bacteria > Bacillota > Clostridia > Oscillospirales > Butyricicoccaceae > Butyricicoccus_B. The sequence continues at coordinate 12,580 of URFQ01000056.1, read as the reverse complement.
GTCCAGTCCGTCTGCATACGAGACGGACTCCGGTCCGTTCCGCTCCAGCTTCAGCTGGCGCGCGGTGAATTCCTGCTTGTCGGCCGAGCCCCACATCAGCTTTGTAATCTCTCCGCAACACAGCGCACTCGATTGCACAGCCTGCTCCATCGTATCCGCGGATACGAACGCATCGCCGACCAACACGATCTTCTGCGGTATTTTTGTAAAATCCATCCTTGTCAACCTTTCTTTCCAGGAAGCAAATCGGCTGCTGCCGCATAGAACGCAGCAGCAGCCGACCCGCTTTTTTCAAATTGCCGCCAGTTTCCAAAAATCAATATGCCGAATACGCGGCAGCAGAACTTTCAAGGTAGTTTACAAAACGCTCCTTGTTCTTTTTAAACACAAAGTACATTACAAAGTACAACACAACGATTGCGCCGATTATAATCGGATTTTTGGACCAGAACGCATAGAACAGGCCCGCAATCAGCGGATGGCACATGATACCGAAACTCATGATGTAAACGCCCTCCTGTGCCAGCTGGAAGCCGGCGTCTACGGCAACCTGAGTAAAGGTCGGTGCAAGCGCAGAGGCGATTACCAGGCCAAGCGAGAACCAAATCGCGCCGGAAACGAGGCTCTTGGCAATATTGCCGTTGGAAACGCAGACAAATACCTCAACCATGTACGGCAGCGCGCACAGGTCGGCCATGGGGAGAATGGTGTTGCCGGGCAGGACGAACGCCAGCGCCAGCATGATCGGAATCAGGAGGATACCGGTAACCAGCGTATTGGGCTCGCCGTAACCGCAGGCATCGTTCACGGACAGATACCACTCGCGGCCCTCGCCGGACTTGGCAGCCTTCGACTTATAGGCGTCGGTCAGCGTGGTGAACGCGCCGGCGAAGATACCGGCGACCTTGGGGAATACCGCCATGATTGCTGCGGTGGAAACTGCCGCGGAGGAAACTGTGCCCCACGCAGCCAGCGCACCCTCGCCGGCCAGAGCGTTAAAGTTCCCGATGATACCGATCAGCGCGCCGACAACCAGGCCGATGAACATGGGTTCGCCGAGGATACCCAGCTTTTTCTGCAGGGTCTGCGCGTTGAGTTTTATCTTGTTAAAGCCGATCTTGCCGAGCAACCAGTTCATGAAAACTGCGAACGGAAGGCTCTCCAGATGATGAGGGGCGGTCATACAGCAGTTGTCATACTCATAATAGGTAGACCAGCGCTTTGCGCACGCCTCAGAGAACAGCAGGATATAAAGCAGCTGGGTGACCATCAGGCCCATTGCCAGCATCATACTGCCCGTCAGCGCGTACAGCATGGAGCCCCAAACCATGAAGGAATAGTTGTTCCACAGGTCGGACGCCATGAATACGTTGGTCCATTTGAGGAAGAACAGCACCAGCTGTAGCACGATGGCCACACCGATGAAGATCAGGCCGACCTTGGTGGAGTACGCGATGACTGATACCGACTGCCAGCCGGTATCCAGTGCCGGCAGATTAACGCCCGCGTTGGTAACCATCTGGTTTACGACCGGCGCGATGATTGCCGAGTAGCTGTTGATGACCAGGTTAAAGCCGGTCAAACCGACGGCGCACAGCAGCGCCGAGTTGAAAGCCTTCTTACCTGAAACGCCCATGCACTTTGCAATGATAAAGAGCATGACTGGCACAAAGACCGCAGCGCCGAACGCGCCGAAAATATCACTTAACGTTTGAAAGAAGCTTGCCATTTAGGTATCCCCCTTTTTCTCTTTTCTGTTCAAAATATTGAGACGAACCACAATAAGAGAGCTCCCGCGCTGCGGAAGCGCAGCAATCAGCCTTCCAGAACCTTCAGGCAGTCCTGGACGACCTTATCCTCAGCCAGACCGGTCAGCATGCCGACAGCCTTGACCTTCGGAACACCGAAATCTTCATATACTGGGCTGACGCAGGCAATCAGATTGAACTTCTTACCAGCAATCGTCGAAGCAATGCTGTTCGGGCTGGCCTCGACCATCGAAGCGTCCCAGCCCTTTTCCTTCAGCTTTTCCTTGAGCTTTCCAGCCACCATGGCTGAACTGACTGTACCGGAGCCGCATACGCACAGGATGTTACAGGTTTTCATAACTAAGTCCTCCTTAAAATGAATCAATAAGCGAAACCAACATTTGGTTTCGTATTAACCGATATACTTCTGAGCAGCTTCATAAAGCTCGTCCTCGCTCTTTGCGGAGCGGAATGCGGCGACAACTTCAGGCTGCTGGAACACGCCGAGCACCTTTTGCAGCAGCTCGACCTGCTCGTCCGGGCTTTTAATTGCCATCATAAACAGCATTTCCGCCTCGACCTTGGTATCCGGGTCGCCCATGTGCTCAAATGTGACCGGATGCTTCAGCTGTGCAATGCATACCCCCGCACGGTTGACATGCCGCGGGTCAGTGTGCGGCATGGCAACTGCAATTTCCTCGAGCTGCAGGCCGGTCGCGTATGCCTTTTCGCGCGCAACGACCGCATCGATATAGGTATCCTTGACAAAGCCCTCTGCATAAAAGCGCTGACCAACCTGACGGATCGCGTCTTCCGCGTCCTTCGCGTCCACATCCCGTAGGATCAGCTCACGAAATGTTGCTTGTTCCATAGTTTTTCCTCCTCACTCAGACAGGCCTTCCAAAAACTCCATGATCTGACGGCCGGAGTCCTGTTCGCTTTCTCCCTTTACCTGAACTGTAAACTGCGAACCGTTTTTCAGACCAGCAGTCAAAATTCCAAGTACATTTTTGGGATTGACCGCACCCTTTTCGGTAATCAGGCGCACCTCGTCCGGCAAACTCTTGCACAGCTTGGCCAGCTGGCTGGCCGGGCGGGCATGCAGCCCCGTGGGGTTTTTTACAACAAATTGCTGACTAAACATAGGTTTCCTCCAAATTCCTATTACATCGATAGGTATTAGTATATTTGCTGCGTTAGCGTTTGTCAAGGCTTTTGATTGACAGTCTCTTAAAAATGAGATATACTGTAGTTGTGATGAACATTTGTTCATCCGTGTTTTCATTTGAAAGGAGTCTTGTCGTGGATAACCGCATTGATTTACTCGTGCGTATCGCCGAGTTATATTATCAGCAAGGTCTCAGCCAACAAGAGATCAGCAAAATGATGGGGATCTCTCGTCCGACCATTTCGCGCCTGCTAGACGAGGCCAAGGAGACCGGCGTGGTTGAAATCATCGTTCACAGCCCAATCACCAAGCACCCGCAGCTTTCCTACGCGCTGCGCACCGCCTTCGGCCTGCGCGACGCAATCGTTATTGCCGGGGAATACGACTTTGACAAAGCCCTCGTCCGATGTGCGAAGTGCGCGGTACATTTTCTGAAAACCGTGCTGGACAACAATATGTCTATCGGCATCTCCTGGGGCCGCGCGCTCGAAGCGCTATGCGACGTCATGGAGCCTAGCGACTACTACAACGTGAATGTAGTGCAGATGGTCGGCTGTCTGGGTACCGGCAACCCTCGGGTTGATGGTTTGGAACTGGCCTTGCGTCTTTCCAAGAAGGTGAATGGCACCTATTCCAACATCTATGCGCCGGTCTATGTAGACAGCGAGCTGGTATATTCCTATCTGGTGGCCGAACCGCAAATCGAAACCACACTTAAAAAAGCGCTTTCCGTGGACATCGTGTTGACCGGTATCGGCTCGCTCGACGATCCGAACGGCTCGCTTTATCAGTCCGGCTGCTACAGCGAGGCCGATCGTGCCGAGCTGATGCGCCGCGGCGCGGTGTCCAGCCTGCTCGGCCGCATGTTTGATATCAACGGTTGCGAGGTGCAGCTTGATGGGCGATATGTAATTTCCGCGCCGCTTGAGGTCATGCGGTATCCATCGTGGTCGATTGGCGTGAACGCCAGTGCCGAAAAGGCCACGTGCACGCTCGCTGCGGTGCACGGACATTATCTCAACACGCTAATCGTGGACGAGCCGCTTGCAAAGCGCATGCTCAAACTCGAAGGCATTCCTTTCAAGGATTAAATGCAATTTCCGGGCAGGGACTTAAAGTCCCTGCTTTTTTATTTGAGCGTGTCATCGAGTACGATAACGCCCTTCGCGCCTTCGCCGCGGATCATCTTATCAAAACCGTCGCGCCACTTTTCCAGCGGATCGAGTGATGTAACGATTTTCTCCGGCACAACCGTGCCGGCCGCGAGCAGCTTGAGAGACTTGACCCACGAGGATGGCTTCTGGCTGCGCGAGCCAACATAAACAATCTCCTTGTGTAAGATCAGGTCGGTCCAGATGCTCTCGTGGGACTCCGGGAACACACCCATCTGCACGACCATACCCTTGCGGCGCACGATTTCAAGCGCCTTGTTGGCGGCGGGTACCGCGCCCGAGCACTCAAAGCACTTGTCCGCGCCCACGCCGTTGGTCATTTCCATGACAATGGCCTTTAGGTCTTCGGTCATCTGGTCGACGCAGCGGTCCGCGCCCGCACTCATCGCGATCTCAAATCGCTCAGCATCATGGGTCAAGCCGGCAACAATGACCGTCGCTCCCTGACTCTTGGCCACCTGCATGACCATCTGTCCGATTGCACCTGCACCAAATACGACGCACACATCACCCGGCTGCACGCCGCCCTTTTCGATGGTCGCATGCACACCGCAGGCCAGCGGCTCGGTCAGCGCCGCTGACAGCAGGCTTACATTATCAGGCAGTACGTGCACGCTCTCCTCACGGCTGACCAGATATTCGGCCATGGAGCCATTGATCTGGGTGCCAATGCCCTTGCGGTTGCCGCACAGGTTATAATCCTTGGATTTGCACATCGGGCATTCGCCGCAGGTCTGGTAGGTGGTCTCGCTGGTGACACGGTCGCCCACTTTAATGCGCTTTACATCCGGTCCAACCGCGGTGACCACGCCGGAGAATTCGTGGCCAAGCACGACCGGCGGCTTTGTGCTCGCGTACGTCCCCTGAAAGGCGTGCAGGTCAGTGCCGCAGATGCCTGAATATGCAAGCTTGATCTGAACCAGATCACCGGTGGCTTCCGGCGCCGGGATGTCCATATATTCCATATGGTCATAACCGGCTTCAGTCTTAACAACAGCTTTCATAAATTGCGTCTTTCCTCCAAAACCTTTGTTCATTAAATGAAATATTGTTCTATATTTTGAGTAGATTTTTTACTCAACCTTTTTCCTCATTATATGTGTAATTCACATTCCCGTCAAGAAGTTTCCACCCTACATTGTCATTTTTCACTATTTATACAAATGTCGCGCGCTTGCTTTGTCAATTTTCACTCAAAAAACCACATTGACAATTGTTCATTAATATGAAATAATGAATTTACATAAAAGAAACCTGTATCACCAAATTGCAAACACCTGAACCAAGAGAAGAGGATCAGGCCGATGCGGTTTCAATAAGAAAGGAGTCTTTCACTTATGGCGGAAAAAACCTACTCCACGGAAGAAATCCAGAAAGTCGCAAACGGTATCCGTAAGCAGATCCTCGGCGTTGCGCTGAAGACCGGCGGCTGCTATCTGGCGCAGGCATGCTCCTCAGCGGAAATCATCGCTTCCCTCTACACCAGGGTGATGAACCTTGGACCATCGGCCGGCAACTGGGAACCCATCCCGTTCCCCGGCGTCCCTGGCCCGGACAATATGGACTATCAGCGCGGCGCAGCCTATAACGGCGCACCCGCTCCGGACAAGGATCGTTTTTTTGTATCCTGCTGCCATTACGCATCGGTTATTTACGCCGCGTTGGCGGCAACCGGCCGCATCAGCCCAAACTGCATGGATAAGTTTAACGTCGACGGCTGGAACATGGAAATGATTGGCGCTGAGCATTCTCCCGGATTCGAAAACACCGCAGGCTCGCTCGGCCAGACCATCTCGATCGCAGGCGGCACCGCGCACGCACGCAAGCGTCGCGGCGACAGCGGCAAGTGCTTCGTCCTTTTGGGGGATGGCGAACTGCAGGAAGGCCAGACCTGGGAGTGCATCCAGACAGCTTCGCACTATAAGCTGGATAACTTCATCGTTGTCATCGATGCCAACAACCAGCAGGTCGAGGGCAAGATCGCCGACCAGATGACTCTGGAGCCGCTGATCCAGCGTTTTGAATCCTTTGGCGCGGCCTGCGTAGAGTGCAACGGCCACAACATCGAGGATTTCTGCAAAGCATGCGAAACCCCGCACGAGGGCCGTCCGCTTGTCGTCATCGCACGCACCAGCGGCGCAACCGGCATCCAGCCGCTTGAGAAGCCCCGTTCCATGCACTTTGTGCGCATCGGCGCAGCTGAGCGTGAAGAGTTTCAGAAAATTTACGATGCGATGTGAGGGAGGAGTTCTGAAATGAAAATCGAAGTAAATACCCATGAAAAAAATATGCTTCGCTTCGCAGCGGAGCATCCTGAAGTTGTCGTGATGTCTGCCGATCTCGGTTCCTCCTGCGAGGTCAAGAAGTTCCGTCAGACCTACCCCGACCGTTATCTGACGATGGGCATTGCCGAACAGAATATGTGCTCGTGGGCAGCCGGCATGTGCCGCGAAGGCTACCGCCCCTTCCTGCATACCTTCGCCGTGTTCCTGTACCGCCGCATCCTTGACCAGCTGGAGATGAGCGTGGCTTATCCGAACCTGCCGGTCGTATTCGTCGGTTTCGTGCCCGGCATCACCACCCCCGGCGGCGTTACCCATCAATCCATCAACGACATCGGCGTGCTGCGCACTGTGCCGAACATGGCCATCTTCGATATCGGCGACGCGACCGAGATCGAAGGCGTACTGGATTTGGCCTACAATTGGAATGGCCCGGCCTACATCCGTATGCTGCGCAAGGAAGTACCGCGCCTGTTTCCGGCAAACGAGCCGATGCAATTCAACCGCGCCCGCGTATTGAGCGAAGGCAACGACATTGTACTGCTGTCCTCCTCGATCTGTACCGAGGAAGCAATGCGCGCTACCGCCGTACTCCAGGCCAAGGGCATTTGTGTACAGCACATGCACGTTTCCACCCTCAAACCTTTTACCGACCCGACCATCGTTGAGGCGATCAAGAAGAGCAGGTACGGCGTAGTTACCATTGAAAACCACCTGGATATCGGCGGTCTCGGCTCTGCCGTTGCTGATGTCATTGCAGAGAACGGACTGGGCAAGCGTGTGGTCAAGATCGGCCTTCCGGGTTATCCGCACGGGGCATCTAAGATGTACCTAATGAAGAAGTACGGCATTGACGCAATGCATTTGGTGTCCGCTGTTGAGGCTCTGACCGGCAAGAAACTGGATATCGCAGAGCATGATCTGGACGAAGTCCGCTTCGTTGATTTCCTGGAGGTATAACCATGCCTTTTCGCGCCTGCGTGTGGGATCTGGACGGCACGCTGCTTTATACGCTGCCGACCATCCACCACTATTGCAACCTGTCGCTCGCACACTTCGGTTTTCATGGCGTCACGCTGGATGAATGCCGCAGCCTGTGCCGGCTGTCGATTGCACATTTTTATCACAAGCTTCTTGCGCTGGGCGGCTGTCCGGCCGAAGAGATCGGCCAACTTCAGCCCGCGATCCGCGACTATGACTGTGCCGCTTATCTGGCTGATTCCGCCTATCTGACAGAACCATATGAAGGCATTCATAAGACGCTTGAAGCGCTGCGCGCAAAAGGGGTCAAAAACGCCGTGCTGACCAACAAGCCGGACGCGGTCGCTTGTTCGCTGATCAGCCGCTTCTTTGGCGGCCTGATTGACATCTGCGTCGGTCAGACGCCCGATAGCATTTCAAAACCCGATTCCCGCTCAATGGACGGCGTGCTGCAGGCGCTCGGCGTTTCACGGGATGAGGTGGTCTACATCGGTGATACCGATGTGGATATGCAAACCGCGCACAACACACATACCACAGCCGCGGCTGCTGTATGGGGTTATCAACCGCTCTCCATGCTGCTGCCCTATGAACCCACATTTATTGTGCGCACCCCGCAAGAGCTGATCCCCATTTTTCAGGAGGTAACACCATGTTTTCCGAAATAAAAAAAGAAATCATCGAAGCCGGCGTCATGCTTGACCGCTATGAACTGGTTTCGCTGACTTGCGGCAACTTGAGCGTCCGCATGCCCACCGGCGAAATTCTGGTCACGCCTTCCGGCATGATGTACGAGAAGATGGCCGAAGACGACATGATCGTCATGGACCTTGACGGCAACGTGATCGAGGGCGCCCGCAAACCCTCTTCCGACACGCCCGCAATTTTGCACATCTTCCGCGAGCGCCCGGATATCAACGCTGTCATCCACACCCACCAGCCCTACGCGACCGCGGTCTCTCTCATTCCCGGTCTGATCGAATTCCGCGTTTGTATCACCGCGCTCGCCAACGCCGCGGGCGGCAACGTACCGATTACACCATACTCTGCTGCCGGCTCAATCGATATGGGCATCGACACTGTAAAATACGTTGGCGACGGCCACGCCGTTATCCTGTCGCAGCACGGCGTCATGACCGTCGGCAAGGATCTCAACCAGGCACTGTACGCCGCAGTCTATCTCGAGGAAGCCGCTAAGTGCTATCTGGCTGCGCGCGCAGCCTGCATAAACGGCGAAACCAAGCAGATGAGCGACGCACAGATTCAACAAATGGTTGATGTATTCAAGTTTTACGGACAGGGTACAGAGAAAATCCCACAAGATCTCGTCAAGCGTCTCGATTAATTCCCCTTACAAACTCTCACACACCTCATATGTATACAGCGCGGACCTCAGCAAACATTTTGACGATCGCTTGTGACAAAGCGTTATTTAGAGCGTGCGTATTTGAAGGAAACTGCGTATCTGCTTTGACAAATAACCGGTATGTCGTTATAATATACGAAGAATACGCCATCACATGGTGTTACTGTATGCTGTCCTTGTCCAATCAGTAGTTCAATACGTTGCACGACACGCTAAAAACGAAATCGCCGCGCCTGGCTGCGCGTGCCGTGCTTCGCGCGTTGTCCTGTTTGGTGCAAGCGCACGCGGAGACAAACGGAGGAATTGAACATGCTGGAAATCGGAACGCAGGCTCCGGCCTTTTCCCTGCCGGATCAGAATGGAACCGTCCATACGCTGGAGCAATACAAGGGGCAAAAGGTCATTTTATACTTTTATCCCAAAGACAGCACAGCCGGCTGCACCAAACAGGCTTGCGGCTTCGCGCAGCTGTATCCGCAGTTTCTGGAAAAAGATGCTGTCGTGCTTGGCGTCAGCAAAGACAGCATCAAGTCTCATAAGAGTTTTGAAACAAAATATTCTTTGCCCTTCCCCTTGCTCTCCGACCCGGAGTTGCAGGCGATCCAGGCGTATGACGTCTGGCAGGAAAAGAAGAATTATGGCAAGGTCGGCATGGGCGTTGTCCGCACGACGTATCTAATCGATGAAAACGGCGTCATCGCAAAGGCTTTCAGCAAGGTGAAAGCTGCTGAGAATCCGCAAAAAATGCTGGATCTCCTGTAAGGAGTTGTTATGCGCATCATTATTTCACCGGCTAAGAAAATGAACACGGACGACAGTCTGCCCTTTCATGATCTTCCATGCTTTCTCGCACAGGCAGAAGAGCTAAAGCAATATATGCAGGGTCTGTCCTATGAAGAGGCAAAAACGCTCTGGAAATGCAATGACCGGCTGGCAGATTTGAATTTTAAGCGTTTTGCCTGTATGAATCTGCATCGCAATCTGACTCCAGCCATCCTCTCTTACGAGGGGATTCAGTATCAATATATGGCGCCCGGCGTCTTTGAAACCGAATCCATGACGTATATTCAGGATCATCTTCGTATTTTATCCGGCTTCTATGGCGTTTTGAGGCCCTTTGACGGGATCACGCCGTATCGGCTGGAAATGCAGGCAAAAGCAGCCGTTTCCGGCACGAAGGATCTCTATGCATTCTGGGGCGACCGATTGTATCACGCGGTTACATCGGACGATCATACAATCCTGAATCTCGCGTCAAAAGAATATTCCCGGTGCATTGAGGCCTATTTAACGCCGGAAGATACGAACATTACCTGTGTGTTCGGGGAATTTTTGAATGGCAAGGTCATGCAGAAAGCTACGCTTGCGAAAATGGCACGCGGCGAAATGGTGCGTTTTCTAGCAGATCATCATATCGATGAGCCAAAAGGCGCAAAACAGTTTGACCGGCTGGGCTTCCGGTTCCACGAAGAGCTGTCCTCGGAGACAGAATATGTATTCCTTAAAGATGCAGAATAATGTGAAAAGGCGAGTCCTTTGCAATATTCAAGCATTTTGACACGCTGCTCCTGTCCCTTTCTTTGCCTTTTTGCGCCAGACCGGCAGAGCGACGGCGCTCTTAAGACGCATGCGGATGCGCTGATACCCTGCGAGTACGGCGCCGCCAAAGACAAAAAGAAAGCCCCGCTTAGCGGCGGTGACATAAGAAAACATTTATGTGAGAGAATCGGCGTAGTTTAGGCTACGCCGGTTTTCTTTTCTTTTTGGGCTGCTTGGGATTGCTCCCTTGCTTCCTCAAAATCAAATGCACCAATAAAGTTATAGACGATCTCAATTTCCCTGACCTTAATGCGCGGCTCATTCTCGTCCGGCGTGTAAACCTCGGAGATATAAATTTTCTCCACAAACTCCCGGAGAACAGATGCGTCAAGCTGCTGCATATCGGTGTACTTCCTGACCGCTGCAATAAACTGTCTGACATTGACTTTCTGCTTTTCCTGTTCCTTGACTTCCTGCCGAAGATGTTCAACAAGGTTGGTAAGGTTGGTCTGTTCCAGTTCATAATCACGGGACAGTTTGATGAAACGCTCGTCGGAAAGTTTGCCGGAAATGTTATCCTCATACATTCGCTTGATGATAACATCCAACTCAGCAATCCGCTTTTGCGATTGTGTCAGGGTATCTTTCTTTTGCGCCAGTTCCTTATCCCGTTCCCGCAGGCTTTGATCTGCCGCCCTCTGCACAAAGTCGTCCTCATACTGCGTCACATACTGAATGGCTTCCCGCAGGTTCCGCAGTACGATTTCTTCAAGGACAACGCGCCGGATTGAATGGGTCGTACATAAGGTGCGGTCTTTACGATAGGTAGAACAAATGTAATATTCCTGTTCAGGCTTGAAATGATTGGCCCGGCATAAGTACATCTTTCCGCCGCAATCTGCACAGTACAGCAGGCCGGAGAACATTCCCATATCACCCATTCTGGTAGGACGGCGGCGGCCCTGCCGGATTTTCTGGACGATCAGAAACACGCTTTCCTCAATGATAGGTTCCTGCGTGTTTTCAAAGATCACCCATTCCGACGGATCGTTCCACAGTTTCTTCTTGCTTTTGAACGATTGCTTGGTGGTTTTGAAATTCACCGTATGGCCCAAATAGTCAAGGTGCTCCAAAATCCGTGACACCGTTTCATTCGTCCACTTATAGGGATAGACCGGCGGCTTATTAGATACCGGCAAACCTTTATCGTAGGCATAAGCCGTAGGGTTCAGCACCTTGCTCTGTGTCAGCCATTTTGCAATTTGCGTCGGCCCCATACCGTCCATGCACAGTGCAAAAATCTTTTGGACAACAGCGGCAGCTTCTTCATCTACGATCCACCGCTTCTTGTCCTCCGGGTCTTTCTTGTACCCATAAGGCGGGATGGTGGTGAGGTGTTCGCCGGAGCGTCCTTTGGATTGCCATGTTGCCCGGATTTTCTTGCTGGTGTCCTTGGCGTACATTTCATTGAACAGAGGTTGTTCAGGAAAGGGAAAGACAAACAAGCAGAAATCCAGTATTCATGCGGGTTTGCGGTGGGATGGCTCCCAAAAAGCTGAACACAAATAAGACAAGCAGCAATACAATCGCATATCGTTTCTCAGGGAGAATGTTGATTTACGTCACATTCTCCCTTTTTTCATTTCAGAAACGAGGTGATTGTAAAGTGAACACGCAAATCATCGCCATCGCCAACCAGAAAGGCGGCGTTGGCAAAACCACCACCTGTGCGAACCTGGGGATTGGGCTGGCACAGGCCGGGAAGAAAGTGCTGCTGATCGACGGGGACCCGCAAGGCAGCCTGACCATCAGCCTGGGCAACCCCCAGCCGGACAAGCTGCCCTTTACCCTGTCCGACGCGATGGGGCGCATCCTGATGGATGAACCACTCAAACCCGGTGAGGGCATCCTGCACCACCCGGAAGGCGTTGACCTGATGCCCGCCGACATTCAGCTCTCCGGCATGGAGGTTTCGCTGGTGAACGCCATGAGCCGCGAGACCATTCTGCGGCAGTATCTGGACACGCTCAAGGGACAGTATTCCCATATCCTGATTGACTGTCAGCCCTCCCTGGGTATGCTCACAGTCAATGCGCTGGCCGCCGCCAACAGGGTTATCATCCCTGTCCAGGCAGAGTATCTGCCCGCTAAAGGTCTGGAACAGTTGCTCCAGACAGTAAATAAGGTAAAGCGGCAGATCAACCCCAAGCTCCAGATTGACGGCATCTTGCTGACGATGGTGGACAATCGCACCAACTTCGCCAAGGAAATCGCCGCCCTGCTGCGGGAGACCTACGGCAGCAAAATCAAGGTGTTCGCCACCG
>URFQ01000055.1 GCA_900547195.1 uncultured Butyricicoccus sp. | reverse complement strand
GGCCTTTCGCTTAGGAGGCGAACGCTCTATCCTGCTGAGCTACAGAGACATCTATATAATATTTACTTTTTGACTAACACCTTTTGTACTGAGTTGGCTGTTATAACGCCACCTTAGGAGGCGGACCCTCTATCCATCTGAGGTACGGGGGCTTATATTAAGTTTCGCCCTGTAGGGCGATAGGTCAGCTACCACTTAGGCGGCGGTCGCTCTATCCAACTGAGCTACTGGGGCGGATATGGAACGGTCGCTTGCTTATAGGACATTTTTTATAATAACGCATCCCATCAAAAAAGTCAACTGCAATGCATAAGGGTTTTTATACATGGAAACAAATAAATTCTGATTCTGTAGTTGGGAGTTTTAAAGAAATATGGTGTTTCCTTGCAAGCGGGTTGGTATTTTTTTCGCTATTTCCCGCCTTTCGCGCAAGATTGTTGTAAAGAAATCATAAAAAAATATTATTTTCTTATTTCCATTCGTCGCATGATTATGTTATGATAGCATTAGTTTGTGTTGGCTATAGGATTATGGCCATTTTGCAAAATTTTTAGTGCTGTAAAAGGGAAGTGAACAGCTATGAAAATTCATATTACGGAAACCGTCCTGCGCGACGCCAACCAGTCGCTGATGGCGACCCGCCTGCCGATTGAGGATTTCACCGGCATCCTGGACACCATCGACCAGGCCGGTTATCATTCGATCGAGTGCTGGGGAGGTGCGACCTTTGACTCCTGCCTGCGTTATCTCGGGGAAGACCCGTGGGAGCGTCTGCGCACAATCCGGAAGCACATGAAAAACACCAAGCTGCAAATGTTGCTTCGCGGCCAAAACCTTCTGGGATACCGCCACTATTCGGATGACATGGTGCGCCGTTTTGTGCGCGCATCCATTGAGAACGGCATGGATATCATCCGCATTTTCGACGCGCTCAACGACCTGCGCAACATCGAGACCGCAGTGGACGAGTGCCTCAAGGCGGGCGGCCATGCACAGGGGACCATTTGTTACACCCTATCACCGATCCACAATCTGGAGATGTATGTCGGCCTCGGCAAGCAGATCGAGAAAATGGGCTGCCAGAGCTTGTGTATCAAGGACATGGCCGGCATCATGAGTCCCAAGGAATGCTTCGATCTGGTCACAGAGCTCAAAAAAGAAATTAAAATCCCGATCTATGTGCACACGCATCAGACCACTGGCCTGGGCTTCATGACCTATCTGAAGGCTGCGGAAGCGGGAGCGGCGGGCATTGACTGCGCGATCTCGTCCTTTGCCGGCGGCACCAGCCAGCCGGCCACCGAGACCATGGTCTATACGCTCAGTCAGATGGGGTTTGACTGCGGCGTCAACTCCAAGACCCTCAAAAAAATCAACGATTTCTTTCTGCCCGAGGAGCGAAAGTTTATCGATAACGGAACCTTTGATCCCACCGTGCTTGCGGTCAAGGCGGATGCGCTGGTCTACCAGATCCCGGGCGGCATGCTCTCCAACCTGATGGCGCAGCTCAAGGCGCAGGGCGCCATCGACCGCCTCGACGAAGTGCTGGAGGAGACCCCGCGCGTGCGCGCAGACCTGGGCTATCCCCCGCTCGTCACTCCGCTCTCCCAGATGGTCGGTGTGCAGGCGACGGTCAATGTCCTGGTCGGGGAGCGCTATAAAAATATTGGTAAGGAAATTAAGGCCTATATTAAGGGGGAGTACGGCAAGGCACCCGGGCCCATCGACCCTGAGTTAATGAAAAAGGTGCTCGGCGATGAACAGCCCATTACGGGCCGCTACGCAGAGACCATTGCTCCTGAGTTCCCGAAGGCCAAGGAGGAACTTGGCGACCGTGCCCAGTCCGAACTTGACGTGCTTTCTTATATCTGCTTCCCACAGCAGGCAGAGCAGTTTTTTGCCGAGCGGGAACGGAAAAAGGCGCTTGTTGCCAAGTACACCATCGAGGAGGTAAAGTAAGATGGGCAATCTTTCCGCTGGTGCTTTCCTCGTGGCCCTGTCCGGTATTGTAATCGTGTTTATCATGCTGGCGGTGCTGTGCTTTATGATCCCGATCATCTCCAAAGCGGTCCAGTCGGTGCAGAAAAAACCTGCGCGTGAGCGTGTGGCGGTGAGCGAGCCCAAGGCCGCGCCTGCCGCAGCCGCAGCGCCCGTGGTCACTGCGGTTTCGGGCGATGTCGCGCTCATCGATGTGGATGAAAAGACAGCGGCCTGCATTATGGCCATTGTGAGCCATGAGACCGGCATTCCACTTTCCGAGTTGATTTTCAAGACCATTAAGGCGATTTAACGCAGGGGGAAAACGAAAATGAAATATATTGTCACACTGAACGGCAAAAAATACGAAGTTGAGGTCGAGAAGGGCCAGGCAACCGCGGTTTATGCAGGCGAAGCCGCAGCCCCGGTTCCCGCTCCGGCCCCGGCTCCCGCTCCGGCGGCAGCTGCGGCGGCGCCCGCTGCGCCCGCAGGCGCGGGCGACCCGGTCGCTTCGCCCATGCCGGGCACCATTCTGGATGTGCGCTGCTCGAATGGCCAGGCGGTCAGGAAGGGCGACGTGCTCTTTATCCTCGAAGCTATGAAAATGGAGAACGAGATCTTCGCGCCCAAGGACGGCACGGTGACCGCGGTCTGCACGAGCAAGGGCGCGGCTGTGGAAACCGGCGCAACCCTGTGCACGCTGGCTTAAAGGGGGACCATCAACATGAGTGACTTCTCCTTTATCGGCACATTGCAAAAAATCCTCGCTGAGTCGGGATTTGCAGCATTCGCAGACGACCCGCGCAACCTGGTTATGATTCTGATTGCCTGCCTGCTGCTGTATCTCGGCATCGGCAAAAAGTTTGAGCCGTTGCTGCTTGTCCCGATTGCGTTCGGCGTCCTGCTGTCCAACTTTCCGCTGACTGGCCTCCTTATGGAGCCGACCGTGGTGGACGGCGTGACCAAAAGCCCCGGCTTCCTGTGGGTCATCTATCAGGGCGTCCAGCATGCGATTTATCCGTCCATCATCTTTATGGGCATTGGCGCGATGACCGACTTCGGCCCGCTGATCGCACGCCCGTCCTCGCTGCTTTTGGGCGCCGCTGCACAGTTTGGTATTTTTTCGGCGTTCCTGCTGGCGCTGGCGCTTGGATTTCCGGAAGCGGTCGCGGCTGCGATCGGTGTGATTGGCGGTGCGGACGGCCCGACTGCGATCCTGACGGCTTCCAAGCTCGCGCCGGAGTACCTGCCCGCAATTGCGATTGCAGCGTACTCGTACATGGCTCTTATCCCGCTCATCCAGCCGCCGCTCATGCGTATGATGACCACGCCCAAGGAGCGCGAAGTCAAGATGGAGCAGCTGCGCGTGGTCTCCAAGACCGAAAAGATCGTGTTCCCGATTGCGGTTGCGGTGTTTGTCATCCTGCTGCTGCCCGACACCGCGCCGCTGATCGGCATGCTGATGCTGGGCAACCTGTTCCGCGAGTGCGGCGTGACCGACCGCCTTTCGGATACCGTGCAGAACGCGTTGTGCAACATCGTCACGATTTTCCTCGGCGTTTCGGTTGGCTGCAAGGCGACCGCCGACCATTTCCTGACCATGGAAACGATTAAGATCATCATCCTCGGCCTGCTGGCGTTTATGCTGTCCACCCTGGGCGGCCTGTGCTTCGGCAAGGTGATGTATAAGCTTTCCGGCGGCAAGATTAATCCGCTGATCGGCTCGGCCGGCGTGTCGGCCGTCCCGATGGCCGCGCGCGTCGCGCAGGTCGAGGGTCAGAAGGCCAACCCGGCGAACTTCCTGCTCATGCACGCCATGGGCCCGAACGTCGCAGGCGTCATCGGCTCTGCGGTCGCAGCCGGTTTTATGATCAAGGTATTCGGTGGCTGATTTATAAAACGGGAGCCGTCGGGCCGATTATGCCTGACGGCTCCCATTTTTAAAAAGAAAAGCGGCGGCCCATACATCGGAACCGCCGTTTCCTTCAGAAATAAAGGATAGGTAAAAAGAAAAGAGAAAAAGGGGAAATGGATTGATCTTGAAAATAAAAAGAAAAGAAAAAGAGGGGGATGAAGCAACGGAAGGCTGCCGGGGGGAGGCGTTCCCTTCCGCGCTTCAAAAAAAGGGGGAAATAGGGGGTAAAAGAGAAATTGTGTATTATTGAATACCACTTCTGCTTTACGAGTACAGTATAACACCGGTTTTCCTTCCAAATATGAACATAGTGTGAATGGACTGTGAAACAATTTTAAAATTGGCTTTTTGCGGGAAGCCCCCGCTTTTCCCTTGTATTCCCGGGAGGTTTGTGTTACCCTAAAGATAGGATTTTATAAAACACTGAATAAAAGAGGTTCCCGGTATGCAAAAGAAATTCTTCCGTCCCCTTGGGACGTTGTTCTGTTCGGCCCTGCTGCTTGGCGCGCTGACCGCGCCTGCCATGGCGGCAAATGACATTTCCGTGAAGGTGGATGATCAGGCGGTCCGCTTCACGGATGCCAGCCCGCTCATCCGCAGCGACCGCACGTTTGTCCCGTTCCGCGCGATCTTCGAACAGATGGGCGCGAGCGTCCAGTGGGACGGCGCGACCAAAACGGTCATCGCTACCCGCAACGGCCGCGAGGTGCGCTTTCAGATTGGCCAGACCGGCGTCGCCATTACTGAGGCTGGAGATACCCGCACCACGCCCACCGATGTCGCGCCCTTCATTGAAGACGGCCGAACCTATGTGCCGGTGCGTTTTGCGTCACAGTCGTTCGGCGCATGTGTGGACTGGGTGCAGGCGACCAAGACCGTCCTGATTGTGGATGTGGAAAAGCTGATGGGCGGCTATGAAGACGCATATACTTATATGGACGACTATCTGGAGTTCGCGGGCGTGAATCGGAAAATCGAGGGCGGTTTCACGCTGAATCTCGATTACAAGACTGCTATGGGCGAGGTTCCGGTAAATATGACCGGCACCATTTCGGGCGCTGAGAACGCGGATGCGGCCGAACTGTCGGGCTCGGTTAAAACCGATATCACGGCGCTTCAGGCCGCGATTGAAAAGAATGAAGGCAAAGATGTGATGGACAGCGAGATCCAGTCCCTGCTCCAGCGCCTTGCAAGCACCAGCTATCAGGCGATTGTCAGCCGTCAGGACGGCACGCTGTATTTGTCCTGCCCGACCCTCTCTGAGCTCGGCATCAAGGACGGCGGCTGGGTTGGCTTGCCGCTTGATTCGGTCGCCGGGAAGCCGATGGGCTCCATGCTGAGCGCCGTGGCCGGAAACTCGTTTACCGATTGCGTGGCTGCGATGGCGCAGCAAGTGGAGCTGAAAAACGCCCCGTCCGCAACGGTGTCCACGGTGCGCAGCTTCCTTGACACAGCCAAAACAATTTATGGCGACAGCGCGTGGAAAACATCCGGCGAGGAGATGGTGCTCACCAGCACGAATGGTACGAACAGCTATGATATGCACCTGTATTACGGGGCGGACGGCAACCCGGTTCGCGTACAGATGACGGGCTCGGTCACCGACGGCACGACGTCCTACAACACGTCGGTGGATCAGGATTTGGACAGCTATCAGATGACCTTGTCCATCCAGGGTGCCAAAACTACGGATCTGGACTTTACTCTGACGCTCGACTCCAGCGCCGCGACGGTTTCCCCGTCCGTCCGCCCAACTGGCGATGTGACCGAAATCCGGCTTCCATAATAAAAAAGCCCTGCTTTCTTAAGAAAGCAGGGCTTTTTTACGCATCGGAGGGTTCGTGCCAGCACAGCGACGGCTCGCAGATGCCGAACGCGCGGAAATTCATCTGGGCCTCGTCCAGGCTGAGGCCGTGATTTTGGTTGCTCGGCTTGATAGGGTCATCGCGAACGTCATCGTCGATTTCCCAGTAGCACACCGGGCAGATAAATCCCGGAGAGGGCGGGTCAGGGATATCCGCCCCGCAGCACGGACAGGGCGCATAAGCGCCGCCGAAAGGATCAAAGGGCAGAAACCCATCCTCGGGCTCCTCCTCTTCCGGGAGGATGTCCGGCCGCTTCAGCGGGTCGGGGGCAGGTTCGCCTGCGGCTTCCCCCGCGCCGCCTTCCCGGTGGAACAGAACTTCATCGTTGCAGGCCTCCGGCAAATACAGCGCCTTATCCTTCAATTTCAATCGCCACCGGGCAGTGGTCAGAGCCAAACACATCGGTCAGGATGCGCGCCGCCTTGACGCGCCCGACAAACCGTTCGGACACGATAAAATAGTCGATGCGCCAGCCCGCGTTCTTTTCGCGGGCTTTGAAACGGTAGCTCCACCACGAATAGACTCCCTCGGCGTCCGGATAAAAATGCCGCCAGGTATCCACAAAGCCCGCGCCAAGTAGCTCGCTCATCTTTGCGCGCTCCTCGTCGGTAAAGCCCGCGTTTTTGCGATTGGTTTTGGGGTTTTTCAGGTCAATCTCCTGGTGGGCCACGTTCATGTCCCCACAAATAATGACCGGCTTGGTTTCATCCAGCTTTTTGATATAGGCGCGGAAAGCATCCTCCCATTGCATGCGGTAATCCAGACGCTTGAGGCCGTCCTGCGAGTTGGGGACGTAAACGGTGACCAGATAGAACTCCGGATATTCGGCTGTAATGACGCGGCCCTCGTGGTCGTGTTCGTCAATGCCAAGGTTGTAGGACACCGTGAGCGGTTCGGTTTTGGTGAACAGGGCCGTGCCCGAATACCCCTTCTTCTCTGCCGAGCACCAGTATTCATGGTAGCCGTCCACCGGCACATCGGCCTGACCCTGCTGCATTTTGGTCTCCTGCAGACAGAGCATGTCCGGATTTTCAGCGGCGACAAAATCAAGAAAGCCTTTGCCCATGCAGGCGCGCAGGCCGTTGACATTCCAGGAAATGAGTTTCATAGGATACCTCCTCAAGATTCGGCCATAAGTTCGACCGTGTTGCCGTCCGGATCGAGCACGCAGCATTCGTAATAGCCGTCGCCGGTGACGCGCGGCCCGCTGGTCACTGGGTAGCCGTCTGCCAGCAGGCGCGCAGCCAGCGTGTCCACCGCGGCACGGTCGCCGGCTGTGAGCGCCAGATGGATGTATCCGCTGTGCATTGGCGTGGGATCGGCTACCGTGATCTCCGGACGGGTCATGATTTCCAGCCGCGCGCCGTCCTCAAAGGACAGGAAATAGGTGCGCAGGCCGGTTTTGGGATTGTGATACTGCGTGTTGCTGGCCGCCCCGAAATAGGTTTCATAAAATGCGCGCATGCGCTCCAAATCCGGGGTATACAGTGCGAAATGATCGAGCTTCATAAAACATACCACCTTTGCATAAGAAGGGCGCCGCGGCGCCCGGTGAAAAAGCGCTTGCGCGGCCGGACGCTTACCGGTTCAGGATGCCGCTTTCCGCGATGCGCCGCACGGCTTCCTCCATGCGTGCGGGCGGCACGACGAGGGCAAACCGTACATATCCCTGCCCCATCTCGCCGAAGCTCTCGCCCGGCACACAGATCACGCCGGTCTTGTCCATCAGTTCGAGCACGAACGCGGCGGAGGATGCAAAGCCTGCCGGGATCTTGGCCCAGACAAACATGGTGCCCTGGCTGTCCGGCACATCCCATCCGATGCTGCGCAGGCCGCCGCACAGTGCGTCGCGGCGCTGCTGATAGCCGATCCGGTTGGCGCGGACAATATCCTGTGGGCCGTTCAGCGCCGCGACCGCGCCCGCTTGGGCGGGGAACCACATGCCATAGTCGATCTGGGAACGGAACGCATGGAATTTTTGGATCATGTCGCGGTTGCCGACCGCGAAGGATACACGCATGCCGGTCAGGTTGTAGGTCTTGGACAAAGAGTTGAATTCAATGCCCACGTCCATTGCGCCCGGAATAGATAAAAACGAAATCCCTTTTTTGCCGTCCATCACAAGGTCGGAATAAGCGTTATCGTGCAGGATAAGAATGCTGTGCCGCTTGGCAAACGCGACCAGCTCCTCGTAAAACGTTACGCCGGCCACCGCGGTGGTTGGGTTGTTCGGATAGGATACCACCATCAGTTTGGCGCGGTCGGCGACCTCGTCCGGGATGTCCGCAAAGTCCAAAATCCAGCCCTTTTCGGCGTACAGCGGGTACAGGCCGATTTCTGCCCCTGTGATCATGGGGCCAAAGGTAAAGATTGGATAACCGGGGTCGGGTGCAAGCACGAGGTCGCCTTTGCCGGCAAATGGGAACGCCACATGGGCGATGCCTTCCTGCGAGCCGTCCACAGTCATAATCTGGCTGGCATCCAGTTTGACGCCATAGCGGCGGTCATACCAGTTCTGCACCGCGCCGGTCAGGGCAGGGGTATCGTTGATCGAGTATTTGTAGTTGTCCGGGTCGAGCGCCGCCGCGGAGACCGCCTGCATCACATGGCGGCCGGGCTGGAAATCGGGCGTGCCAATGGACAGGTTGATGACGTCCACGCCGCGCGCGGCCAGCTCCTGCTTTTTTTCATCGAGCTGGTTAAAAATATTGGATTCGGACTCCTGGCCGAACTTCATAAAACGCATTGGGGTTCACTTCTCTTTCTATCATGTTCCGTCCCTATCATTATAATACACGCTACCGGGATACGCAAAGCCTTTTGGGAAACCGGCAAAAGAACAGGGTTTCCGTATTGTTGCTTGACTTCGGCCTGACTCCGGCCTACACTGAAAGCAGCAATCCGAAACAAAAAGGAGATGACAGCATGAAAAGTATGAAACCTGGTCGCGGGCCTTCCATGATGGGCGGCGTGGGGTCGGTTGTGGCCATTGTGTTCGGTGTGTTCTGGACGATTCTGGCCGCGGGCATCACGTCGGACGCCAGCGAAATGGGCGCGCCGGGGATCATCAGCGTGGTCTTCCCGCTGTTTGGCCTGTGCTTTATCGGCATGGGCGTTGTGAACGCGGTGTACCATTTCAAGAACGCGACCAGCGAAAACCGCTATTCATCCTTTGATATTGTGGACGACGGGGAAGAAACCGACCCGCTGAACGAGCGTTTTGGTGCAAAGCGTCCGGAAACGCCGCCCAAAGCGGGACCGAACGAAGGCGGGTTCTGCCCATACTGCGGCGCGCCGGTGGAAGGGGAGTATGCGTTCTGCCGGAAGTGCGGCAGGGAACTGCCCAAATAGAAAGGCGGAGGGCAAATGGAACAAACCATAACGCGGGAATTCTGGATTCCCAAAACCGTGACGGTGTTCGGCATGTTTGCGGGGGCTGTGAATATTTTCGCCTCGAGCTTTTTCTGCGATCTGCATTTTACCGCGTTTCATCTGACGGTGAGCCTCATCTATATGACTCTTGCGATCGCCACAACGCTGTACAGTATCCATGAGCGACTGAAATCATCGCTGATGACGGCGGCGATCCACTGGTCGGCGGTGCTCCTGCTGACGCTGCCCGCTTTGCTCGGAAGCATGGGCCTTTTGGCGTTGCATGAAGGCGGCCATGGGATGGGCTACGGCATCGTGGTCTGGATGCTGGACGCAGCGCTGTTTGGCGTTGGAGCGCTTTTTGAAGCGGAACTGCTGGGGAGCGCACTGTCCGCGTTCCCGATCCTGTTTGCGGCGTTGATGCTGGCGCTCATCGGCTGGGGCGCGCGCCGGATACAGCTGTAAGCGCGAGCGTGCGCGTGGCGATCGCGTCCGCGAACGCCGCGTCGTGCTCCACAAACACGATTGTGGGCTGAAATTCAGCCAGAAGCTGCTCGATCTGCATGCGCGAATCCAAGTCCATATAGTTGAGCGGCTCGTCCCAAAGATAAAGGTGTGCTTGCTCGCACAGACTGCGTGCGAGCAGCACCTTTTTTTTCTGCCCGGCACTGAAACCGGCCATATCCTTTTCAAATTGCATGCGATTCAAGCCCAGCTTGCGCAACACCGTCAGGAACAGGCTGTAATCGACGCCCTCGGCAAAGGTGCGCAGGCCGCCCGCAAGCCCATCGGTACACTGCGGCACATAGGAGACCACGAGGCCGCTTGCGCGCGTGAGCGTGCCGGTGTAATCCTGCTTTTCGCCCGCGAGCAGGCGCAGCAGGCTGGATTTGCCGGCGCCGTTGCCACCGGCCAGCGCAATGCGTTCGCCGGGTGTGATTTCGAGCGACACGGGCGCACACACCGCCTTGCCGCTGTAGCACGGCGCGGCGTCCGAGAGCGTCAGCAGGCGGGCGGCGTGATGATGCAGAGGGCTGAGTTTGAGCCCATCCACGCGCTCGACGTTTTTCAGCAGCAAGGCCTTTTCTTTGGCGGCCGATTCCAGCCGCCGTTCGGCGTTTTTGGCACGTTTCATCATCTTGGCGGATTTGTGACCGATGAAGCCGCGGTCAGGGCGGAGGCCGGAGTTGCGGGAGCCGTACTTGGCCGATTCCGCCTTGTCCGACCAGGACGAGGCGCGGCGCGCGGCTTCGTTCAGGCGGCCGATTTCGCGCCGCAGACGCTCGTTTTGGTTGTGTTCAAATTCGTCCTGCCGGTCGCGCGCCTGTTTCCATGTGGTAAAGTTACCCTTTTGCAGCTCAATATCCGCTTTGTTGATAGAAAGCACATGGTCGATGCATCCATCCAGCAGGGCGCGGTCATGGGATACCAGGAGAAACCCGCGCTTTTTGCGCAGGTAGGCGCTCAGCAGGCGGCGGCCAGCCTGATCGAGATGGTTGGTCGGCTCGTCAATCAGCGGAAAAGCGTGCTCGCGCGTGAAAAGCGCTGCCAGCTGCGCCTTGGCCTGTTCCCCGGGCGACAGCGTGCAGAACGGGCGGTCCAGCGCCGCCTCGTCCACGCCGAGCAGCGACAATTCGCGCACGAGCCTCCATTCTTCGCAGCCACCACCAAGCCCGGTCAATACGGCGCGCGCCGTGCGTTCCGGCTGTCCGGCCGGCGCGGGGAAATAGCAGAAGTTTGTCCCGGCGTGAATGCGCCCCGTGCCGTGCAGCGTTCCAAGCAGCAGGCGCAGCAGCGTGGTTTTCCCGCGCCCGTTGCGGCCGATCAGGCCAAGCTTCCACTGGTCGTCGAGCGTGAGCGATATGTGGGAAAATACCGGGCGATCGCTGCCTTCATAACAAAAACTGAGATCCGAAATCTGGATTTGCGACATAAAACATCCCTCCTGCGACAAGGGGCTTTGCCCCAAAATAAAAACGGCCGCAGGAAAGCCAAACTTTCCCACAGCCGTCCGCACGCGCGGCAAAAGCCCGCGCATGGAGGGGAGAAGCGCTTTCCTGCAAGAAGGCATACCAAACCGGACGGCGCCTGCCGCCTACGGTATCCTTTTCTGCAAGAAAGCTTACTTCATTTTTTCACCCCAGTTTCCCAATTGATTTGGCCGTATCATAACACAGCCGCTGCGGTTTGTCAAGAAAAAAGCAGGGGCTTCATTCCCTGCTTTGAAGGTTATTCTCCATCCGCCATGCGGTAGCCAACCCCGTTTTCGGTCAGGATATAGTGCGGCTCCGCCGGGTTTTTCTCCAGCTTACGGCGGATATTCGCCATATTGACGCGCAGGATCTGGTTGTCCTCGCCCTTGTACGGGCCCCAAATATCGTGCAGCAGGGTGGTATAGGTGAGCACGCGGCCGGGCTGGCGCGCCAGCCGCTCGACAATTTTGTATTCGTTCTGGGTGAGGTGGATTTCCTTGCCGCCGACCGTGACAGCGCGGCGCTCAAAGTCGATGCGGAAATCCTGATATTCGTACGACGGGGAGACCAGCGCGCGCTCCGCGGCAAGCTGGTTGGCATGCCGGCGCGCCGCGCGGATCCGCGCGAGCAGTTCGCTCGTCCCGAAGGGCTTGGTGATATAATCGTCCGCGCCAAGATCGAAAGCGCGCACTTTTTCTTCCTCCTGGTCGCGGGCGGATACGACGAGGATCGGCGTGCCCGACCATTCGCGCAGGCGGCGGATGACTTCGGTGCCGTCCATGCCGGGCAGGCCGAGATCGAGCAGGATCAAATCCGGGCAGTGCGAACTGGCCATGGAGAGCGCCTGCTGGCCGTTTTCCGCTGCAATGACCTGATAGCCGTTTGCGGCCAGGATGGTTTCGAGCACGCGCAGGATGGTCGCCTCGTCCTCAACGACCAGGATTTTTTCATGATTCGGCATAAGAAGAGACCTCCTCGGTTGGCAGAGTAAAGCTGATGCACGCGCCGCCATCCGGCATGTTGCGCGCAAAAATATGGCCGCCGTGGCCTTCGACAATGGTGCGGCAGATCGAAAGCCCAATGCCGAGGCCGCGCGTAGAGTCGCTGGATTCGCGGTCGCGCGAGCCAAAGCCTTCAAACAGGGAGGGCAGA
Organism: uncultured Butyricicoccus sp.; assembly: GCA_900547195.1. GTDB lineage: Bacteria > Bacillota > Clostridia > Oscillospirales > Butyricicoccaceae > Butyricicoccus_B. The sequence continues at coordinate 5,430 of URFQ01000055.1, read as the reverse complement.
TCCCCGGGCGGGATGCCGCGGCCGTGGTCGCGCACAACGATCCGCACCACATTTTCCTCGGTTTCCGCCGACAGCTCCACATGGTTGTCGCCGCCGTGACGGATGGCATTGTCAATCAGGTTGATCAGCACCTGCACGATTAACATTTCGTCCATTGGCACCATGGCCACTTCGTTTGGCATGCGCATGGAAAGCTCGATCTGCGGGAAGCGCTTGCGCGCTTTGGCGGCCACCTGGGAGAAAATCTCATCAAGCGGTTCGCAGACTTTTTTGAGCGAAGGGGCGCCGCCGGAAATGCGGGTCACCGACAGGACGTTTTCCACCATGCGCAGCAGCCATTCGGCGTCGTCGTGGATGCCGGCCAGCAGTTCGCGGCGGCTGGCCGGGTCGATAAGATCGCCGTTGTCCAGCAGGGCGCCCGATGCGCCGAGGATGCCGGTCAGCGGTGTGCGCAGGTCGTGTGAAATCGCGCGCAGCAGGTTGCCGCGCATTTTTTCCTTTTCGGTTTCAATCAGGATCTGCTGGCGCTCTTCGGTCAGACGGGTGCGCTCCCGGGCCAGCTCGCGCTGCTTTTTGACGCGGCCACCCAGCGCGCTGGTCGTAATCGCGACCGTCAGCATGACAAGGAAAGTGACCGGATAGCCCTGGATGGTAAAGTTTAAATTGAAAAGCGGGAATGTAAAAAAATAATTGACGCATAAAACGCTTGCCACGGCGGCGACGATGCCCCATAGATAGCCGGATGTGTTGAGCGAGACAAGCAGCACGCCCAGAATATACATTTCGGTCGCGCTGCCGATCATTTGGAAGCGCTGGAGCAGGATTGCGCCCGCGGCGGTGATCGTGCCAAGGATGGCAACGGTTTTGAGCGCGTTGACGGCCGTCCATTTGGCAAGCCGGCTGGATCGATTCATGGGATGTCCTCCTATACCTTCCCATTATACACGAAATCGGTGCGCAATGCAGCCCTTTGCACGGTTTTAATTTCAAGGGCGCTATTTTTAACAACATCTTAGCGGCATGCGTACATAAAATCTGCTATACTGACCGTGAATTAAAAAATCTTAAATAGGGGAAGTGTTTTCCATGGAATCGTATGAATTCCTGCTGGTGATTGCAATTATTTTGCTGTCCACCAAGCTGCTCGGCCTGCTGTCCGAGCGTGTTCACATGCCGCAGGTTGTGGGCGCGCTGGTGGCGGGCATCCTGCTTGGGCCGTCGGTGCTGAATTTTGTCGGCGAGACCGATTTTTTGCTCAAGACCTCGGAAATCGGCGTTATTATGCTGATGTTCCTGGCCGGCCTGGATACCGATCTCGGTGAGCTGAAAAAAACCGGTGTCGCTTCGTTCATCATTGCGTTGATTGGCGTTATTGTGCCGCTGATCGGTGGTACGGCCTGCTATGAGCTGTTTTTCCGGGATGCTGCCGATTCGCTGGACTTCCTCAAGGCCGTCTTTATTGGCGTCGTCCTGACCGCCACTTCGGTTTCCATCACGGTAGAGACGCTGCGCGAAATGGGGAAATTGAAAGGAAAGGTCGGCACGGCCATTCTGGGCGCTGCTGTCATTGACGATATCCTCGGCATCATCATCCTGACCGTGATCAGCGGCTTTGCCGATTCTTCGGTCAATCCGGTGATGGTTTTTGTCCGCATCGGCCTGTTTTTCGTCTTCATCGCAGTTGTTGGTTTTATCTGCTACCGGATGTTTCAAAAAATGGATGTCATTTGGGCGCATCACCGCCGTCTGGCGATTGTTTCAATTGCATTTTGCTTTATTCTGTCCTATGTGGCTGAAGCATTTTTCGGCATCGCGGATATCACGGGCGCGTATTTCGCAGGCCTGATTCTGTGCAACATCATGGAACTTCGTGAATATGTGGCCAAGAAGATCAATATTATGAATTATATGTTTTTTTTCCCGGTTTTCTTCGCGTCCATTGGTATCAAGACCGTGCTGAACGGTATGAACGCAGAAATCGCGCTGTTCTCACTGGTGCTGCTGGCCATTGCGGTGCTGAGCAAGGTGGTCGGCTGCGGCCTTGGCGCCAAGGTGTGCGGCTTTAACGGCCATGACTCCCTGTCCATCGGTGTGGGTATGATTTCGCGCGGCGAGGTCGCGCTGATTGTTGCGCAGAAGGGCGCGGCGGTTGGCCTGATCAATACCAATATGTTCCCGGCCATCGTTTTGGTGGTCATCGTTACCACGTTGGTTACCCCGATCCTGCTGAAAGTGGTCATGAGTGATCAACACACCACCCCGGCGCAGGCTGCGGTCTGACCGGTGAAACTTGCCAATTCCTCACCTTTTTTGTTCCTTGTTTCGTGTAAGGGAAAGCCCCCGGCTGTGCGTCGGGGGCTTTCCTGCTTTTAATCGGTTTCCTGCTCCTTGGGCTGACCGATCTGCGGCGGGTCGGTCAGCGTCAGGGACAGGTAGTACCGGCTGAGGCGCGCGGCCTGCTGGTTGAGCAGCAGCGCGCACTCTGCGGCCAGGGAATCGCAGGCATATAGCCCGCGGCCGGCATAATCCATCCCACGCCGCATCAGGCTGGTCACATCGGCCAGCACATCTTTCTCGCACAGAATACGGGCCTGCGCGAGGCAGGCCCGCGCGCCAAGCGCATACAATTCGTCGCTGATTGCATCCGGCATGGAATGGCACAGCTCCAGCACCGCATTAAAATCCCCTGCGCGGAACCGTTCCTTGGCATCCTCGAGCGTCTGGAAATCGTCGAGCGAGGAATGTTCGCCGCCCATCAGTTCCGAGAGCGGAAGATCGAGAACACCCGCGAGGTACGCCAGCGTTTTGACCGAAGGCATGGCCGCGCCGCTTTCAATCTGGCTGAGCATGTTGCGTGTGATAAAATTACCTACGACCTCGGACTGGGTCATTTTTTTTGCAAGGCGCGCTTCTTTCAGTTTTTTTCCAAGATCAGAAGTCGGCATAACACAGCACCTCGCAGAGTAAATATTATTTACATTTATTTTATCAGCCTTGCTGCAAAATAGCAAGAATTATTAAAAAATTTTCGATGTAACACGATTGTAATTGACAAAATTTGCGCTTTGTCGTATAATGTATGTAAATTAAATTTACCTTTGGGTGAAAGATGGAAAGGGGGCTGCTGCATGGCGGACTGGTGGAACGGTTTGGACGATGTGCTGCGCGTGCTGTACTGCATCGCCATCCCCGCGACGCTCCTGCTTGTGATCCAGACGATCATGAGCATGGCGAGCGGCGCGGGGGAAGGCGGCGCGGATGTGAACCCGAGCGATACCTCGGGGCTTGATTTGGACGTACCGGACGGCGGGGATATGGACTTGGATCTGGATGCGTTGGCGGACGCGGACCCGAGTGATTTGCAGCACTATACCGACGGCAGCAGCCCGGGGGACGTGGCCGCGATGCGTCTGCTCACGATGCAGACCGTGGTCGCGTTCCTGACCGTGTTCTCCTGGTCGTCGATCGTGTCCATTCACGCGGGCACGCCGGCGCTGATCAGCATTGTAATCGGTCTCATCTTCGGCGCGATCGCTATGTTTTTGGTGGCAAAGCTGGTGCAAGTGTCGGTCAAACTGGCCGAAAACGGCACGGTGAGCCTCAAAAACGCAATTGGCGAGAGCGGGCGGGTATATCTGCCGATTGCGGCGCACAGCGGCACGCCCGGCAAGGTCATGCTTCAGGTGCAGGGCCAGCTTATTGAGTGCGGCGCTGTGACGCAGGGCGAAGCTATTGAGACCGGGGCAAATGTACGCGTGATTGATTTAAGGGGCGACCTGCTCGTGGTCGAGCGGGAGGAATAAACGGGGTTTTGCCCCAATACACGAAACGGTGACATGAAAAGGAGGAAACATCATGCCATTACAGCTACTCATCGCGGTATGCATCCTTGTGGTCGTACTGTTTGCCGCATTGATCGCCATTTTGTCGCGCTACCGCAAATGCCCGGCCGACAAAATCCTGGTCATCTACGGCAAGGTCGGCTCGGATAAAAACGGCCAGACCCGGACCGCCAAATGCATTCACGGCGGCGCGGCGTTCATCGTGCCGGTCATCCAGTCGTACCAGTACCTGGATCTGACGCCGATCTCGATCAGCGTCGACCTTAAAAACGCGCTGTCCAAGCAGAATATCCGTATTGACGTGCCTTCGCGCTTTACGGTCGGAATCTCGACCGAGATGGGCGTCATGCAGAATGCAGCCGAGCGCCTGCTCGGGCTGAAGCTCAGCGAAATCCAGGAACTTGCCAAGGATATTATCTTTGGCCAGCTGCGCCTGGTGATCGCAACCATGGACATTGAAGAGATCAACACCGACCGGGACAAATTCCTCGTGGCAGTCTCGAACAATGTGGAGATTGAGCTGAAAAAGATCGGCCTGCGCCTGATCAACGTCAACGTCACCGACATCAACGACGAATCGGGCTATATTGACGCGCTCGGCAAGGAAGCGGCCGCCAAGGCCATCAACGACGCCAAGAAGAGCGTCGCGGAAAAGAATCGCGACGGTGAGATTGGCCAGGCGAATGCACAGCGCGACCAGCGCGTTCAGGTTGCGGCCGCGAATGCGTCGGCCATCGACGGTGAGAACAACGCGAAGATTGAGGTGGCGCAGTCCGAGGCACGCCGCCGCGAGAAAGAAGCGGAAGCGCTCCGGCAGGCGACTGCGGCGGAAGCCGTACAAGCGGCGAAGTCCAAGCAGGAAGCATACATCGCGCAGCAGGAAGCCGAGCAGACCCGCGCCGAGCTCGAAAAGGCAACCCAGCGCGCCGACGTTATCGTCAAGGCGGAGATCGACAAACAGCAGGCCGAGATTGCGGCGGAAGCCGAAGCCGAAGTCACCCGCCGCAGGGCGCGCGGTGAAGCGGATGCGATTTATGCCAAAATGGAGGCCGAGGCACGCGGCGCGCGCGCCATCCTCGAACAGCAGGCCGAAGGTATCCGTGCGCTGGTTGGCGCGGCGGCCGGCGACCCGCAGGCGGCGGTACAGCTGATGATTGCCGACAAGCTCGAGGAACTGACCCGCATTCAGGTCGAGGCTATCAAGAACCTCAAGATCGACAAGGTTACGGTTTGGGACAACGGCGCGCATGGCGCGGAGGGCAAGTCCTCCACCGCGGGCTTTGTGTCCGGGCTAATGGGCGCGATCCCGCCCATGCACGAACTGTTTAAACAGGCAGGGCTGGAGATGCCCGGCTATCTTGGAACCGAAGTGAAGCCTGAAGCGGCCCCGGAAGCCCCAGCGGACGCTCCGGCAGAACAGGAATAAACCGCAAAGCCCGTACCGCAGCCCCGCGGTACGGGCTTTTGGCAGCGTCCCGGCGCGGGCCAGGCGCACAGAACCCCAAGAAAAAAGCCTTCCCACTTTGGGAAGGCTCAGACTGTCAAAAAAGTCCTTCGCGCCGCAGCGCGCTTCAAACAGGTTTTCGCC
>URFQ01000054.1 GCA_900547195.1 uncultured Butyricicoccus sp. | reverse complement strand
ATAAAAATCTTTCAGATAGTAGTTGCCCACGCTGTTGATCAGGAAAGTGCCCATCACGGCCATGACCGACACGATGAGCAGAATCAGGATCAGGACAAGCTTCATATGCAGGCTGCGAAACATAACGGTTCCCCTTTGTCTGTTTGATGCGGACGCTCAGATGCCTTCGACCGTCTCGCTGTCCGAAAAATAGTACCCAAAGCCCCGCTTGGTAATAATATACCGCGGCTGCGCGGGCCGGTCTTCCAGCTTTTCGCGCAGGCGGCGGATCGCGACGTCCACCGCGCGCAGGTCGCCGTAGTACTCATAGCCCCAGACGTTTTCCATCAGCTGCTCGCGGGAAAACACCTTGCCCGGCTCGGCTGCGAGGAAGGTCAGGATGTCAAACTCACGCACCGACAGGTCAAGCGGCTTGCCGTCTTTGTAAACCGCGCCGCGGTCCGCGGAAATGATCAGCTTGCCGGACACGGCTGGGGGGTCGGGCGCATTCTCGGCCGCCTGCTGCACCGAGGTGCGGCGGATGTTGGCTTTGACGCGCGCCATCAGCTCCCGCATGGAAAAGGGCTTGGTAATATAGTCGTCCGCGCCAAGCTCCAGCCCCGCCACCTTGTCGGACTCCTCCTCGCGCGCGGTCAGCATCAGGATCGGCACCTGTGAGGTCTGCCGCACCCGTTTGCACACTTCAAAACCATCCATGCCGGGCAGCATCACATCCAGCAGCACAAGATCCGGCGCCTCCTCCAGCGCCTGCCGCAGCCCCTCCGGGCCATCGTTCGCCTCAAGCGTTTTATAGCCCTCACGCTGTAGATTAAAAATCAGGATATCGGCGATTGCCTTTTCATCTTCGACCACGAGAATCGTTTTCTTCATGTTGTCCCCTCCCCTCATGGCATCGGGTTTGTTATTTGGCCAGCCCCTTGAGCCGCGCGCGGTAAGCGGCCACAACGGTCTTGCCGTCACGGATTTCGTCGGCTGCAATCATCCGTTCGAGTTCGGCAAACGGGACGGTCACATGCTCAACGAATTCATCCTCATCCGGCGCGCATTCGCCCGGCGTGAGCCCAAGCGCCGCGTACAGGTGGACGACTTCGGTCAGGAACCCGGGCGACGGGTAAATCGCGCCCAGCGGGATCATGCGCCCGGCGGTAAAGCCGGTCTCTTCTTTTAGTTCGCGACGGCCGCACAACTCCGCGTTTTCCGGACCGTGATCCATCTTGCCGGCCGGGATCTCATAGATGACCTCGCCATACGGGTACCGGTACTGACGTACCAGCACAACGTTGCCGTTTTCGTCAATCGGCAGCACACCCACGCCGCCGACATGCTCGCATACTTCACGATACGCGTGCTTGCCGTTCGGCAGCTCAATATCGTCCACACGCGCGCTCATGATTTTGCCGCGGAATTTATATTCCTGATGCAGGGTTTTTTCGGTGAAATCCATTGCAATATCCTTTCGTCAATTCCCAAACCGGTACAGTGCCGCGCTTTCGGGCGCAAGCTCAATCACCGTGCTGCCCTCGCTGCCTTCATACACCGCCCCATCCAGCAGGCTCTCCAGCTGCTCTGTGCCGGCAATCTCATAATTTAGCGTCTCATTTGTGCGGTTGACTGCAACCAGCACCCGTTCGTCCGCGTCCTCGCGCAAATAAAGCAGCACTCCGCCATGGGCTTCCAAAAACTCCAGCGAGCCATTGGCCAGCGCCGGGTTTCCGGCGCGCACTGCGCACAAACTGCGATAAAACGTCAGCAGCGCTTCATCCTCGCTTCCCCACGGATAGGTGCGCCGGTTAAACGGATCCTCATAGCCTTGCTGCCCAGCCTCGTCGCCGTAGTAGATGGTCGGGGAGCCGGGCATCGTGAACTGGATCACAGCCGCAATTTTCAGCAGACGTTTGGCCTGTTCGAGCCTTTCCCCCTCCAGCCGCTTGCCAGCGCGAAATTCCCGGCTTTCGCCCCAGTCGCCCGGGTCGGCGCCCAACGCGGTCAGTGCGCGCGGGGTGTCGTGTGTGCCAATGATGTTCATTAGGTTGTAGAACACCGCGCGCGGATAGTTCTCGCGCAGGGACTCCATCTTCTCGGCAAAATCCTCCGCGGGGGACCCGGACAGGAACGCCATAATCCCATCCCGCAGCGGGTAATTCATGACGCTGTCCAACTCGCCGCCCTGGAAATACCGGCGGCGCACATCGTAACTGATTTTGTTCGACGCATCCTCCCAAACCTCGCCGACCACCAGGGCGTCCGGCTTGGTCTCACGCGCCGCCCGATTGAGCTTTGCGATAAATTCATCCGGCAATTCGTCGGCCACGTCCAGCCGCCAGCCGGACGCGCCCGCGTTCAGCCAGTGGCGGATGACGCTATCCTCTCCCTCGATGATATAATCGAGGTATTTCGGATGAACCTCTTTGACCTGCGGTAGCGTGTAAATGCCCCACCACGACGAGTATTCATTCGGCCACTTAGAAAAATCGTACCAGTCATAATACGGCGATTCTTTGGACTGATAAGCGCCCACGCTGTCGTAATGGCCACGGGCATTGAAATATTTGCTGTCATAGCCGGTGTGACTGAACACCCCGTCGAGGATGACGCGCATGCCGCGCGCCTTCGCCTTGCCGCACAGCTCCCGGAAATCGTCTTCAGTGCCCATCATGGGGTCAATGGTTTTGTAGTCCCCGGTGTCATAGCGATGGTTGGAAAAGGCCTCGAACATCGGGTTAAAGTAAATCGTCTGTACATGCAGGCTTTCCAGATAATCGAGCTTTTCAATGACCCCTCGCAGGCTGCCGCCAAAAAAATCATTGTTCCAGATTTCGCCGCGTGCGTCCGGCAGGTACACCGGCGTGTCCGACCAGTCCTCATGTACATGGCGCTCGGAACGATAACCGGTCTCGGCTGGGATGCCGGTGCGGCGGAACCGATCCGGAAAAATATTGTACGTAATGCCCTCACCGAACCACGATGCAACCTGATAGCCGCCGTCGAATACCGTCATCTGGAACCGCTCGCCCGGCTGCGTCAGCACATCGCCCACACCGCCTGTACTGCGGCAGACAAAATTCTCGCCTTCCGTCGTCACCATCTTAAACAGATACCAGTACAGCCCTGGCGCGCCTGCGGCGCAGGTGACGGTATAACAGTCGCGCGCTCCCGCATAACCGCTCCAGTGCATTGGGATGGCCTCAAATCCCTCCCCGTCCGCGCAGAGCAACAGTTCAGCCGACAGCACCCCGGCTGACCGCCGCGGATAAATGCAGAATTTTACCATCTCCCCGCTCGGCACGGCGCCATACGGGCTTTTGCATGCCTCAGACCGGGAACAGTAAACGCTTGTGAAGTTGTTCATTTTATAAAATCTCCTTTGACAGGCACGTCCTTCTTGCATTGATATGCAATCTGTCCCGCACCCATCGGGTAATATCTCCGCCGTCAAAACGCCGTCGCCGCTTCCCTTTCGCAGCGCTGCCCCAGCCGGCCGGCGTGTTGCCGGCCCTGGCCCTTTCAAACGGTTTCCGTCATGACGTGATACATAATCAGTATACCACGGAACCCCCCGTAAAACAACCGCGGGCAACAAAAACCGGCCTTCCCGCTTTCGCTGGAAAGGCCGGCGCATGTTTTGGTTAATATGCAAAATTGGTGTGTACGCGCCAGATATTCTGCGCATACTCGGCAACCGCGCGGTCGGCGGCGAACCGCCCGGAGTTTGCGATGTTCACCAGCGACATATAGTTCCAGTTTTCCGGGCGCAGGTACATCTGTGAAACACGCTCCTGCGCAAGGCTGTACGCTTCAAAGTCCTTGCAAATCATAAAGCGGTCGGTCTTTCCCGGGCCGCCGTCAATCAGCATGGCTACCAATTCGTTATAATCCACACCGTCACCGAAACCATGGCGGATATGGTCGAGCGCGTCTTTGAGCGCCGGGTTGGCGTTGTAGTATTCCCGTGCAAAATAGGAGCCCGAGGCGGCGAGCGCCTCCACCTCCGGAGCCTCCATGCCGAAGATAAAAATGTTCTCCGGCCCGACCGCCTGACAGATTTCCACGTTTGCGCCATCCATGGTGCCGATGGTCAGCGCACCGTTCATCATAAACTTCATATTGCCTGTGCCGGACGCTTCTTTTCCGGCTACTGAAATCTGCTCGGACAGTTCCGCGGCGGGCATAATCAGCTCTGCAAGGGAAACTTTGTAATCCTCAAGGAACACCACTTTAAGTTTGTCTCCTATCTCCGGATCACGGTTTACCATGTGCGCAATGGAATGAATCAATTGAATGGTTTTTTTTGCAACCGCATAGCCCGGTGCTGCCTTGGAGCCGAAGATGACCGTACGCGGAACAAACGGCGCAGACGGGTTGTTCTTGATGCGGTGGTACTGCGCCACTACGTGAATAATATTCAGAAGCTGGCGCTTATACTCGTGCAGGCGCTTGACCTGCACGTCAAAAATGGAATCCAAATTCACAGAGACCCCGTTATGTTCCCGGATGTATGCGGCCAGACGCTCCTTATTGTGGCGCTTGATGGCCGCCAGATCTTCGAGCAGCGCCGTATCATCCCCGAAATTGCGCAGCACTTGCAATTCGGACGGATGGCTGATAAAGCCGCTGCCGATTTTGGAGGCAATCAGGGCCGTGAGTTCCGGATTGGACTCACACAGCCAGCGGCGCAACGCAATACCGTTCGTTACATTGCGGAATTTGCTCGGGCACAGATGGTACTGGTCGGCAAACACGCGCTCTTTGAGGATGTCCGAATGCAGCGCCGAAACGCCGTTGACCGAGAAGGAACCCACAATGGCGAGGTTTGCCATGCGCACCTGCCCGTCCGCCACAATCGCCAGTTTCGAGATGCGCTCAAAGTCCCCGGGAAAGTAGTTCCAGAGCTCTTTGCAATAGCGTTCATTGATTTCGCCGATAATCATCATCACGCGCGGCATATGCGCCTGCATCAGGTCGGTCGGCCAGCATTCCAGTGCCTCAGGCATGACGGTATGGTTCGTATAGGCAACCGACTGAGAAACGATGTTCCACGCAGCATCCCAGCCCATGCCCTCCTCGTCCATGAGGATACGCATCAGTTCCGGAATCGCCAGCGCGGGATGCGTGTCGTTGATGTGCAGGACATTTTTCTCCGCAAAATTCTCCAGTGTGCCATAGTGCGCCTTATGCTTGGCGCAGATATCCTGAATGGTAGCTGAAACCAGGAAATACTGCTGCTTCAGGCGTAGCGACTGCCCGGCCAGGTGGTTATCCTCCGGATACAGCACCTTGGAGATGGATTCCGCCATGGCGACCTTTTCGACTGCTTTCAGGTAATCCCCCTGCGAAAAAGCCTGCATATCAAGCGCGATTGGGCTTTTGGCCTGCCACAGGCGCAGGCGCGCGACGTTATCGGTGTCATAGCCCGAGATTGGCATATCATACGGCACTGCGATTACGGGCGTGTACTCGGTATGTTCCACCACCAGGCGGCCATCCTGCCAGCGTGTATTAACCGCGCCGCCAATGCGCACTTCCCGGGCATCGTCCATAGCAGGAATCTCCCACACCGCACCGGTTTCCAGCCAGGTGTCCGGCATTTCAACCTGCGCTCCATTTTCAATCTTTTGTCGGAAAATACCGTTCTCATAGCGGATGGAATAACCGTTGCCGCGCACTCCGATGGTCGCCATACTGTCCATATAGCAGGCCGCCAGCCGGCCCAATCCCCCATTGCCAAGACCAGGGTCCTCTTCGACCTCCAGAATATCGCTGCTCTCATATCCAAGATCTTCAAGCGCGCCCTCCAGCGCCTCCTGCATCCCCAAATTAAACGCATTGTTTCGCAGGGATCGCCCGATCAGGAATTCCATGCACAGGTAATGCACCTGCCGCTCGCCCTGCTCGCGGATTTCGTTCTGCGTTTCGATCATTCGGTCGGTCAATGCGTCCCGAATGACGAGCGCACACGCCTGATAAATCTGCTCCCGGCTGGCCTCCGCTACTTCGCGGCTGAAATGCCTGCGCAGTTTGCCGATGATCTCTTTTTTCACTCCGTTTTTGCTGTATGTTGCCATGTATTCTCCAATCTCCAAACCTGCCCTCGCGTCGGGCAAATCTTCCAGGGGGCACAAGTGCGCGACAGAAAACCTCTGCCGCGCACGCTTATTGCAAAGTTCCCTTATACTGAACGATAAACTTCCAGATATTTTTCCGCCGAACTCTTCCAGCTGAAATCCGACTTCATGCCGCCGAGAACGAGCTTTTTCCACGCTTCCTTGTTGTAACGGAACACCCCACATGCCTCGCGGATGACATGCAGCATGTCGTGCGCGTTATAGCTGTGGAAGGTGAATCCATTGCCAGTACCCTGGTAATCAACAAAGGCCGAAACGGTGTCCTTCAGGCCGCCGGTCTCGCGCACAATCGGGATGGTACCGTAACGCAGCGCAATCATTTGCGCCAGGCCGCACGGCTCCGACTTCGACGGCATCAGGAACATATCCGCGCCGGCATAGATTTTATTTGCCAGATCGGCCGAGAACATGATGGACGCCGAAATTTTGCCCGGGTAGCGGCGTTTGGCTTCGATAAACATCTGCTCATAGCGCCATTCGCCTTTGCCAAGTACGATCAGGCGGATGTCGTCCTGCAGCAGGTCGTCGAGCACGGCTTCCAACAGGTCAAAGCCCTTATGTCCAGCAAAACGGGAAACCATGCCGATGACCGGTGTGTCTTCATCGCCCTCCAGCCCGCACAGCGCGAGCAGCTCAGTCTTATTGTCCGCCTTTCCCTTGATGCTGCGGGCTGTGTAGTTTTTGAAAATCAGCGGATCGGTCGCCGGGTTGAAGGCATCCTGATCAATACCATTGATAATGCCATGCAGCTTGTAACTGCAATCACGCAGGATCGGATCCAAACCGTGGCCGTAATACGGGGTCTGGATCTCCTCAGCATAGGTCGGGGAAACGGTGGTCACCGCGTTCGAGGCTACAATGGCGGCCTTCATCAAGTTGACGTCACCGTCCATCGCCATAAAGCCCGAACGGTAATGCGCGTCGTCGATGCCCAGTACGTACTCGAGGATTTCGCGGCCGTAGCGGCCCTGATATGCAATATTATGGATGGTGAACACGGTTTTCATGCCCTGATAAAATTCGCGGCCTGCGAACATCAGGTTGTAGTAAACCGGCACCAGCGCGCTCTGCCAATCGTTGCAATTGATGACATCGGGCTTAAAATCCAGGTCGGGCAGGATCTCGAGCACTGCCTTGGAGAAGAATGCAAAGCGCTCGGCGTCGTCATACTCCCCATAAACCTGGCTGCGTGCAAAATAGTATTCATTATCGATAAAGTAATAATCCACGCCCGCATCCGCGTAGTGGAACACGCCACAGTACTGGTTGCGCCAGCCAAGCTGGACGTACGCATTTTTGAGGTATGTCAGCTTTTCACGCCATGCCGGTGTGATGGCGCTGTACAGCGGGCAGAAAACCGCCACCTCGTTGCCCTCCGCGGCCAACGCTTTCGGCAGCGAGCCTGCCACGTCCCCCAGCCCGCCTGTCTTGATGAACGGGGCGACCTCACTGGCAACATACATGATTTTCATAGGATGACCTCCAAACCGGAAAGCGGGATGCCCAGAGGGTCATCCCGCTCGAAACTGATTATGATAAAATAGCGGGGATATTCTGCCGGCCGCACAGTGGTTATACAACAGAACTCTTCGCAATGACAACCGGATAATTCTCGTGGCCCATCATTGTGCGGCCTTCGCGGATGGTGACGCCGCGGTCGGTGACAATGTGCGCCAGCGAAGCGCCCGCGAGGATGCGGCCGTTTTCCATAATAATGGAGTCACGAACCTCAGCCTCCTTTTCCACAAGCACATCGCGGAACAGAACCGAATTGACAACCTTGCCTTCAATGTGGCATCCGTCCGCGACCAGGCTGTCGCAGACATTGGCCTTGTCGCCATAGTATGCGGGCGACTCATCGCAGATGCGGGTGTAAATCGGGCGGCTGCGCAGAAACACCTCGTCGCGGGTTTCCTTGTCCAGCATATCCATGTTGGCCTGAAAGTAGTCCTTGGCATCCTCGATCTTCATCGAGTACTCGCTGAACAGGTAGCCGCCGATCTTGCTGTCAGTCAGCGCACGGGTCAGCAGTTCGCGCTCGAAATTGATGCAATTGTGGGTGACGCAATCGGCGATCAGATGGATCAAATACTGACGGCTCATGACATAAACGCCCAGCGCTTCATGCTTGCACTTGCCGTCGTTGCTGTCGCCCACGCGGATGTCCACGATTTCACGGCGACGGTTCATCTCGCAATAAGTAGCAAACGGGCTGTCCTTGACCTTCTTCGTAACCACCATAGTGATCTCATTGCCGGCTGCATCGTGCTGTGCAACCACATCGTCAATCGGGATGTTGGCGACAATATCGCCGTCCGCAATCACCACGTAATCGGCGCGGTTTTTCTGGAGGAAATCGATTGCGCCGGCCAACGCGTCAATCTTGCCGCGGTACTCGCCGGTGACCAACGGGGAAGCCTTTTTCGAATAGCTGTACGGCGGGAGCATGGTCACGCCGCCGTTCTTGCGGGACAGATCCCAGTCTTTTGCGTTGCCGATATGGTCGATCAGGGACTGGTATTTATCCTTCATCAGCATGCCGACCCGGTAAATCCCCGAGTTGACCATGTTGGACAGCATAAAGTCTACGATACGGTAGCGCCCGCCAAAGGGGACGGCCGCCACAGTGCGGTGCTCAGTGATTTCTCGCAGATCATTATCGGTGTCAAACGCAATAATGATACCCAATACGTTTTTCATGTTCATGCTTTCCCCTCTCCTCTTACATCTTATCCGGAAGATCTTCGCCGGCCATTTCCTTGGCGCCCAGCTTTGCGCCGCGGCCAATGCGTACATCCGCTGCGACGACTGCAACGCCCCAGTTCTCGATCTCCCCGTCCGAGGGGCTCGCGCCGACCTGCGCGTTTTCACAAATATGAGCATTTTCCGCTACGATGGAGTAACGAACCACAGCGCCCGGCTCCACGACCGCGCCCGGCATCAGGATAGAGTACTCAACCGTTGCGCCCTTATGGATGGTAACATCCGAAAACAGCACGGACTCGGAAACACTGCCCATAATCTCACAGCCTTCGGATACCAGGGAGTGGGTGACCTTGGCGTCCTTGCTGGTATAGTGCGGAGGCGCGCCATTGTTGCGTCCGTAAATTTTCCACGAATCATCGGTGAGGTTCAGGCCGGACTTGGGGCTAAGCAGATCCATGTTCGCTTCCCACAGGGACTCAATGGTGCCGACGTCTTTCCAGTACCCCTCAAACCGGAAGGATACCAGCTTCTCGCCTGCGCCCAACATGGCCGGGATAATGTCCTTTCCGAAGTCGTTGGAAGAGTTTTCGTTGTTCTCATCGTTGATGAGATACTGGCGCAGCTTCTTCCAGGTGAAGATGTAGATACCCATGGAAGCCAGCGTAGACTTCGGCTGCTTGGGCTTCTCCTCAAACTCATAAATGGTGCCGTCCTCATGGCAGTTCATGATGCCAAAGCGGGAAGCCTCATCGAGCGGCACGTCGATGACCGCGATGGTCGCGTCCGCGCCGGTCTTCTTGTGCTGCTGGAGCATTTTGTTGTAATTCATCTTGTAGATATGGTCGCCGGACAGGATCAGCACATACTCCGGGTCGTACTCATCCACGAAGCCGATGTTCTGGTAAATGGCATTCGCCGTGCCCTTATACCACTCTGAGTTTTTGCCCTTCTGGTATGGCGGGAGCACATATACGCCGCCGTTAAGGCGGTCAAGATCCCATGTCTGGCCTGCGCCGACATAGGCGTTGAGCGCATGGGGTTCGTACTGGGTCAGTACGCCGACCGTGTCGATACCCGAATTAATGCAGTTGGACAACGGAAAGTCAATGATCTTGTACTTACCGCCAAACGGTACCGCGGGCTTTGCTACCTTGGTCGTCAGAACATAAAGTCTGCTTCCCTGCCCGCCTGCAAGAAGCATTGCAACGCATTCTTTTTTCCGATACATGTTATTCTCCGTTTCTTACCCTTTTTATTTTTTTGTTTTTATTTCGTAAGCCACTCGCATTCACGGGCGCATTACTCACCTTTCGGGCTTGCCGCCTTGCGTGCCGAAGCTTTGCGTGCCGTCTTTTTGGCGGCCGTTTTTTTAGCCGGCGCCTTTGCCGCTTTGGCAGCTGCCTTGGCGCTGTCCGCAGGCGCGGCCTTCACACGGCGCGGCGCACGCGGCTTGCCCTTGAAATACAGCACCGAGAGCGGCGGGATCTTCAGGTCGATTACCTGCTCCATGCCATGCATCTCTTTGGCCTTGGTCCGCTTCTTTCCATTGGTAACACCGCTGCCGCCAAACTCGATGCGGTCGGACGAGAACACTTCTTCAAACGTGCCCGGATACGGCACGCCGATTTTGTAGCTCTCATGATAAACCGGCGCAAAGTTTGCCACACAGATGAGGTCGGTGCCATCCTTCGCGATGCGGCGGAACGCGATAATATTGTTGACATTGTCGTCGTGCGAAATCCATTCAAAGCCCTGCCAGTCCACATCGTTTTCCCATAGCTGTTTGCTGTCCAGATAAAACGCGTTGAGCTGCTTGACATATTCCTGCAACTGGCGGTGCGCGTCATAATCGAGCAGCATCCAGTCCAGCCCGCGGGCCTCGCACCATTCGGAGAACTGGCCGAACTCACCGCCCATGAACAGCATCTTTTTGCCCGGATGCCCGGCCATATAGCCGTACAGCGTGCGCAGGGATGCAAACTTATTTTCATAAGGCTCCGGCATTTTTCCGATCAGGGATTTTTTTCCGTGCACCACCTCGTCATGGGAAAGCGGCAGAATATAGTTTTCCGAGAACGCATACATGAACGAGAAGGTGATCTTGTCGTGCATGTCTTTGCGGAAGAACGGGTCTGCGCTGATATAGCACAGCATATCGTTCATCCAACCCATATTCCATTTGAAGTTAAACCCAAGGCCGCCCACATAACCGGGCTTGGTAACCATCGGCCACGCCGTGGACTCTTCCGCGATCATCATGCAATCCGGGTGGTCGCTGAGCACCATCTCATTGAGCAGGCGCAGAAAATCGACCGCTTCGAGGTTTTCGCGTCCGCCGTAGATGTTGGGGCGCCACTCGCCCTGCCGATTGTAGTCGAGGTAAAGCATGGATGCCACCGCGTCCACGCGCAGGCCGTCCATATGGAACTGTTCAATCCAGAACATCGCGGACGAGAACAGCAGGTCTCGCACGGAAACCTTGCCATAGTCGAACACGCGCGTTCCCCATTCCTTGTGCTCCATCTTCAGCGGGTCGGCGTATTCGTAAAGATACGAGCCGTCAAACTCGACCAGGCCATGCCCATCCTTCGGGAAGTGGGCGGGTACCCAGTCCATGATGACGCCAAGGCCGGCCTGATGGGCCTTGTCGACAAAATACATCAGGTCATGCGGCGTACCGTAGCGCGAGGTGGCGGCAAAATACCCGGTCACCTGGTAGCCCCACGACCCGTCAAACGGATGCTCGGTCAGGGGCATGCACTCAATGTGCGTATAACCCATTTCCTTGGCATACGGGATCAGCTCATCAGCGAGCTGGCGGTAGGAGTAGAAGCTGCCGTCTTCATGCATTTTCCACGAGCCGAGGTGCACTTCATAAATATTGACAGGCTGTTCATAGGGCAGATGGTCTTTCCGCCATGCGAGCCAGCTGCCGTCCGACCATTCGTATCCCTTCAGGTCGAATACCTTCGAGGCATTCCCCGGGCGGGTCTCCGAATGAAAGGCATAGGGGTCGGCCTTGTCGAGCTGGTAACCTTCCGGCGTTTCGATCGCATACTTGTATGCGTCGTACTGCTTGACGCCAGGGATAAAGAGTTCCCAAATCCCGCGGTCGTCCCGCTGCATCCCGCTCGCGGTGCGACTCCAGCCGTTAAATTCACCCATGACTGCAACGCTTACGGCATTCGGCGCAAAAACGCGGAAAACATAACCATCCTGCCCATCCCGACAGTCCGGATGCGCGCCCATGACCTCGTATGCACGGCAATCCTTCCCGGAATGGAACAACGGCAGATGTTCCTCCAGACTCATTTTTTTCGCCTTTCCTTCCATGCGTTCATCTCCTTGATCGACGCGATTCGCGCGCGAATAGTGTCCATTTATTTCCTCTTTGCTGGTTTTTTGTAGTCATCGCACAGTTTCTCGATTCCCAGCTTTGGATTTACTAGGTATAGTATACAACACTCATAAAAAAATGTCCAGTAATTTTGAAAATCACTGGACACTTTTTGTTCACTTTTATGATCTCCCACCCAAAACCTAACAGAATTTCATAGTGTTAGAATGCAAATTGTGCAAAATACAACCTGTATTGGACACTTTTTCAATGTTTTGGCCTATGCATTCTCACCAATTCACGCATGAAATCTTTGTCGTTTTTGAGCGCAAGATATTGGTTGCACGGAATGGTTTTGCAAAATTTCAGAGCACGCCCTGTAACTTCCGCCGGATGAGGTCGAGCGCATTGGAAGCTGCCTGATTGCGCACACGGTCGCGGCCGAGCGTATTGGTGGTTTTGCGGGTGATCCGCTCGCCCTGGAAGTACACGCTGATATAGACCAGCCCAACCTCTTTCTCCTCGGACGCGCCCGGCCCTGCATTGCCTGTAATCCCTACACCGACATCCGTACCAAGTATCCGGGCAACACCGGCCGCCATTTCTTCCGCTGTCTGCGCGGAAACTGCGCCGTACCGGTCAAGCGTTTCTTTTTGGACGCCGAGCAGCTTCATTTTCACCTCATTGGTGTACGAGCAAACGCCGCCCTTATAGTAGTCGGACGCCCCCGGCAGATCGGTTATGCGCTTGGACAGCAGGCCGCCCGAACAGCTCTCCGCCACCGCGAGAGTCAGGCCGCGGCTGCGCAGGCCGTCGCCGACGACCTGTTCCAGCGAATCCACGTCCACACCGTACACGTCCGCGCCCAGCATTTCCACCACCCGCGCCACGACCGGCGCAAGCAGCCCCTCCGCTTCCGGCTCTGTCGCCGCTTTGGCGGTCACGCGCGCAAAACACTCGCTCGTCTTGGCATAGGGCGCGATCGTCGGGTTGGTCATGGAGGCCATCAGGTCATGCAGGCGGTCCTCCATCGCGCTTTCCCCGAGGCCAAACACACGCACGCTGTGCGACACGATGCATCCGCCTGCGAGCGGGTATAGATACGGCTTCGCGCACTGCTCCCACATGGGGTTGCATTCTCGAGGGGGGCCGGGCAGCATGAGCACATGTTTGCCATCCGCTTCAAAGCCGCAGCCGGGCGCGGTCCCCCATTCGTTGACGAACACCGTGCAGCCCTCGGGCAGCCACGCCTGCTTTTCATTGTTCGGGGTCATTTCACGGCCGATTTTCTGAAAGAAATCCTTGATGCGGTCAAGCGACGGCTGATGCAGCACCATCTTTTTGCCGAACACGCTCGCCAGCGTCTCTTTTGTGAGGTCGTCGAGCGTCGGCCCGAGGCCGCCGGTCGTGATGATGACGTCCGCGCGGTCCTTCGCCTCGCGGATGGCGCGCTCCAGGCGCTGCGGATTGTCCCCCACAACGGTTTGATAATATACATTGATCCCAAGTTCGCTCAGTCCCTGTGAGATCACCTGTGCATCGGTATTGACAATCTCCCCGAGCAGGATCTCGGTGCCAACTGCAATCAGTTCTGCGTTCATAAAAAAGCCTCCAAATCTCAAACCGGTTACGTACTTACTTTTTCTTTCCCGGATAAATGGCCTCGGTTCCGTTCACCGCCTCCTCGACCAGCGCATCCACATCGAGATGGGACTCGGCTTCGAGGATTTTCGGCATCTTGGGCCTGGTATTCGGGTGCTTGGGTGTAAAGACCGTGCAGCAGTCCTCATACGGCAGGATGGACGTTTCAAACGTGCCGATCTTGCGCGCAATCCGGACAATTTCTTCCTTGTCCATGCCGATGACCGGACGGAACACCGGCAGACTGCACACGGCTCCCGTGACCGCCATGGCCGGCATGGTCTGTGAGGCGACCTGCCCGAGGCTTTCGCCGGTAATCAGGCCGCCGCAGCCCTCGCGGACAGCCAGCTTTTCTGCAATACGCATCATGAAGCGGCGCATGATGAGCGTGAACAGCTCCTCATGGCAGCAGTCGCGGATGGCCTCCTGTATCTTCGTGAAGGGGACGACAAGCAGCGGCATGCGGCCGGTATACGCAGTCAGGATTTCGGCCAGCTCAAGGACCTTTTCCTTGGCGCGCTCCGAGGTATACGGATAGCTGAAAAAATGGATCGCCACCAGCTCCAGCCCGCGCTTGGCCATCATATAGCCCGCGACCGGCGAATCGATGCCGCCCGACAGCAGCATCGCCGCGCGGCCGTTGGCGCCGACCGGCATGCCGCCCGCGCCCGGTTCGGGGCCGGCGTGTACAAACGCGTGCTGATCGCGGATCTCCAGATGAATGGTCAGATCCGGGGTATGCATGTCGGGCCTCAGGTTTTCGTATTTGTCGGCCAGATTGCCGCCAATGTGCTGCGAGACCTGGATGGAGGTCATGGGGAAGCGTTTATCGCCGCGCTTCGTCTCGACCTTAAACGACTTTGCACCCGCGATGCGGCCGGCGAGGTAGGTTTCCGCGGTTTCCTGCATCGCTTCCAGCGTTTTGCCGCACACGGCCGCGCGGCAGATCAGCGCGATACCGAAAATTTTCTTCACCGCGTCCATGATTGCATCCGCGTCGCTGCCCTCTCCAATCCAGACATAAATGACCGACTGCCGCATTGTGACTTCGCACGGCGCAACATGTTTTAGGCGGCGCTTGATGTTGCCCACCAGCTTATCTTCAAACGTTTTGCGGTTCAGCCCCTTGAGAACGATTTCTCCGCATTTGAGCAATAAGACTTCTTTCATAGCATTCTCCAAATTTATCAGTTCCTTTCCCGCCGCAGCATTTTCGCGCCCTTTTGCAGCGCGGCTACAAGCGCGTCCACATCACCCTTTGTATTAAACGGCGCGAAGGAAATACGCAGCGCGCTGTCAATCCGTTTTTTATCCAGGCCCATGGCTTTCAGCACCGGGCTTTCCCTGCCCTTCGAGCAGGCCGAACCGGCCGAGACATACACCCCGTCGCTTTCGAGCACACGCAGCATGACTTCGCTTTTGCAGCCAGGCAGCGACAGGTTCGCCACATGCGGCACGCCCGCCTTGCCGTTCCACACAGCCCATGGCAGTGCGGCAGCTACCCTCTCACGCAGGTACGTGTCCAGCACCGCGACGTGCTGTACGTCCGCGTCCATGTGTGCGCTGCGGATGCGGCAGGCTTTTGCAAACGCCGCAATGTTCGGCAGGGGTTCGGTCCCTGAACGCATGCCGCTTTCCTGCCCGCCGCCGACAATATACGGCCGCAGGTTCACGCCCTTCTGCATATACAGCGCGCCGACGCCCTTGGGCGCGCCGATTTTATGGCCGCTGACGCTGAGCAGATGGCAGCCCCACTTTTTCGGCGTCAGCGGTATACGGAACAGGCCCTGCACCGCGTCCACGTGAAAGAGCGCCCTCGGGCATTTCCCGTGAAGCAGGATCCCCATTTCCGCAACCGGCAGCACGGCGCCAACCTCGTTGTTGACCAGCATGACGCTCGCAAGAATGGTGTCCTCGCGCAGCGCGGCCGCAAAATCGTCTGCTGAGACGCAGCCGTCCGCGTCCGGTTTCAAATATGTGACTTCATAGCCTTCGGCCTCCAGCCGCTTGCATGCGTTCCGCGTGGCCGCGTGTTCGACCGCCGTGGTGACAATATGTTTCCCGGCATGGCGGTTTTTAAATGCCGCGCCGAACACCGCGGTATTGATGGCCTCGGTGCCGCCCGAGGTAAAGGTCACTTCGCCCGGCTGTGCGCCGAGCGCGCCGGCCACGGGTTCGCGGCTCTCCTTAAGCAGGCGCGCAGCCTCAATGCCAAGTCTGTGCTGGCTGGACGGATTGCCGAATCCCTCCAGCATGGCGTGCATCGCGGCCTCGGCGGCTTCGGGCAGCACGCGCGTGGTCGCGGAATTATCCAGATAGTGCATTTTCGCACCGTTCCCTTTCTATTTTTTCGCTTGTCCTCTATTATATCAGCGTTTCACAGCTGTGTCACCCACATTTTTTGCCGCCAATAATTGAAACCAGCCGGGAAACATGGTATAATCCCTTTGTGTGTATCAGACACCAAACTAGTAACGCAACAGTTTTCACTGTTCATTTGAAAGGGGCAGAATTTTTCATGCCGGGCAAAGTAATTTTGGGCGCTCAGTGGGGCGACGAAGGCAAGGGCAAGTTCATCGATATTTTTGCGGCCAAAGCCGATTTGGTCGTCCGCAGCCAGGGCGGCAACAATGCCGGCCACACGGTTGTCGTGGACGGCGCCAAATACAAACTTCAGCTCATCCCCTCGGGCATCCTGTATCCGAACTGCGTAAACATCATCGGCCCGGGCGTGGTCGTTGACCCGCGCAATGTCCTGAAGGAGATCGACGGCCTCGCCGCACAGGGCATCTCGACCGACAAGCTGTTTATCGATGCGCGTTGCCATTGCATTCTTCCATGGCATCTGGAACTGGATGCGCTCAGCGAAAAGGCGCGCGGCGGCGACGACATCGGCACCACCAAAAAGGGCATCGGCCCGACCTATATGGACAAGGCTGAGCGCATCGGCGTGCGCATGCACGACTTTGTCGGCGAGCGTTTTGAGGAAGCCATGCGGGAAGCATGCGAGCGCAAGAATAAGGTGATCACCGGCGTCTATGGCGGCGAACCGATCGATATCGAAGCCGTCCTCAAGGAGTACAGGGGCTATGCCGACCGCCTGCGCAGCCATGTAAAGGATACCACCATTCTCACGTGGGATGCGGTCAAAAACGGGAAGTTCGTGCTCTTCGAAGGCGCACAGGGCACCCTGCTCGATCTGGACATGGGCACCTATCCCTATGTCACCTCGTCCCATCCGATCGCTGGCGGCTGCTGTATTGGTTCGGGCGTTGGGCCGACGGCCATCACCGACATCATGGGCATCTTCAAGAGCTATACCACCCGCGTGGGCAAGGGCCCGTTCCCGACCGAGCTGTTTGACGAGACCGGCGACTATATCCGCAATGCAGGCGGCGAATTCGGCACCGTCACCGGCCGCCCGCGCCGTACCGGCTGGTTTGACGCCGTCATCGCGCGCTACGCCGTGCGTGTCAACGGCCTGACCGAAATGGTCATCAACAAGATCGACCCGCTGCGCGGCCTCAAGAAGCTCAAGGTCTGCGTGGCCTATGATTACAAGGGTCAACGCATTGAGGAATTCCCGGCAAACTTTGCCGACCTCGAGCATTGTACCCCGATCTATGAAGAGTTTGACGGCTTCGATGAGGACATCACCGGCTGCCGTTGCTTTGACGAACTGCCGGAAGCCGTTCAATCCTACATCAAGGAATTGGAGCGTATTTGCGGCTGCAAGATCAGCATGCTGGGCGTTGGCCCCGCACGCGATCAGGTGATGTCAATTTAACCAAACGCCTTGGGCACTGCGGGCATTTCCCGCAGTGCTGAGGCTGTCGAAAAACTATGTTTTTCGAACAGCCTTCGATCGAAACCACGCTTT
>URFQ01000053.1 GCA_900547195.1 uncultured Butyricicoccus sp. | reverse complement strand
ACAAAGCGTTATCGCCGTCCGCGGCCTTATACCGAAACGCGGATGCGCAAAGAAGAGCAAAAGGGGCGTGCCGCCCGCAGGCTGCGAACGGCACGCCCCTTTTGCTTGTCCCATATTATACACGCAACGCCGGTTCTCTCGTCGGACGGAGAGGGCGCTCACGCATCAATGCGCACCTTGAACACGACCTTTTTCACAGCGCAGCCGCTCTCGTCCACACGGATGGAGGCCTTGTGTGCGTCCTGTGGATAGAAAATACGGAACTCACCGGCTTTCAGATGCACACGCTGGGCAGTGGGGGTGTCCTGATAAAGAATGATGTCCCGTGTCTCGTCGTACGCAGTCGAGGGCGTTAGACCGTCAATGTCGGCTGTGTAGATCAGCTCCTCGCCCTCGACAAGGTACTGGATGTCGATAAAGCGCCGGTGGGATTCAAAAGGGCAGTCCTGCGGCGGCTTGGAAATATACTCGTCCACGTTGTAGTGGCTGCCGTCCGGCAACTCATGGCGGCCGCGGTGCAGGTCGATCTGCATGGTGGGGATGACCTTGGATACGATGTGCTGTACCATCTGTTCGCTTGTCATCGATTTGCGCTCCTTTTTTGATCAAGATCGCCCAGTGGGCGGTTGGTTTATCCCAGGAAGTAGCCGCAGCTCTCGCGGATGATGAGCTCATGCGGCAGGATGTCGTGCGCGTTCAGCAAGGGCTCCTTTTTCATCAGCGTCAGCAGCTTGCGGAAGGCAGTCTGCCCGATCTGCACCTTGGGCTGGCGGATGGTCGTCAGCGCGGGCTCCCAGAAGGCGGAGAGCTCGATGTCGTCAAAACCGACGACCGCGCAATCCTCGGGCACGCGGACACCGTGCTTTTTGAACGCCTTGATCGCACCGATGGCCATGGTGTCGCCAGCGGCAAACAAGGCGCTAAACGGCTTGCCCGAAGCCAGCAGCGCTTCAGCCTGGGCATAGCCACCCGCAAAGCTCGGCTCGCCGTGGCGAATCAGTTCGGGCACGACCGGCAAACCGTGCTCCTGAAGCGTTTGCTGATAGCTGCGGTAACGCTCGCGATAGAGCAGCAGAGAGGTGGAGGCGGTGATATGCGCGATGTCCCGGTGCCCCATGCGGATCAGGTGCGTCATGGCGGCGCGGGCAGCGGCAGCGTTGTCGATCGAAACGCAGGGGATGCTGTTGTTTTCGAAATTCTGCACGGCCATCACGAGCGGGTACTGATCTGCGACCTGCTGGATGAGCTTTTGCGTCATGCTGGCGGACATGGAGATGATCCCGTCCACCTGCCGCTGCCGGATCGCATTGAGGTAATGCGACTCGATCGAGGGCTGGCTGCGCATATCGGCGACCAGCACCTGATAACCGTGCGCCTCGGCAGCGGATTCGATGCCAAAAACCACCTCGTGCGTCAGCGCATTCTGAATGTTGGGCACAATGGCGATCACGGTTTTTGTCTCCTGTGTACGCAGTTGACGCGCCAGTGCATTGGGCTGGTAGTTGAGCTCCCGGATCGCCTGCAGCACGCGGTCGCGCGTTTCCGGACGGACGGATGCCTGCCCGCTGATCACGCGGGATACCGTGGCCAGCGAGACGCCGGCCGCCTGCGCAACGTCATTGATGTTGGCCATTTTGCTTTCTCCTCTCTCCTCTGGATGAAAATAAAACGTTTTCATGTAAAAGATCTTGATAAAATCCCCAATATATGTTTATCATACTCTCGGATTTGTTGGAAGTCAAACAAATATTTTTGAAACAGTCGATGTAAAAGAATGAAAATAAAAATGTAAACGTTTTTTATGCCGGAAAATATAGGGATTGTAATAAAAAGCAACAAAGAGCGACAGGGAAAATACCTGATTGTGAATATTCACCAAAAACACTGTAATAAAATTGGATGCTATGGCCATTGACGACGGGCGGGCACGGTGCAATAATGTAATTACAATGTAAACGATTTCAACAAAGATTTTTGCTGTATTAAACAGCATAAAAGCGAAATCGTAAATTGATTTGCAGAAGTCTCGGTCAAAAGAAGGTGATTATGGCATCAGATGCGGTATATTTCCAGTGTAGATGAAATGTAAATGATTACATTTTGTTAAAACAGGGGAGGAAACAAGATGAAAGGATTATTCAAGTACATTGACACCGCGATCCGCCGGATCGAAGATGTCGTGTCCGCCACGACGTTGATTGCCATTGTGGCGATCGCGGCAGCGAACACGGTCGGGCGCTATGTGTTCGAATCCGGCTTTCTGTGGGCAGACGAGGTAAACCAGGCGCTTTTGGTCGCCATGGCGATGTTCGGCAGCGCGCGTGCCGTGCGCACCGGCGGACACACTGAGTTCACCGCGATCAGCAACAAGCCCAAGTCGCGCGGAGTGCGCATGGCGATCCGCGCGGTTATTCTGGTAATCACGGTCGGCTTCCTGCTGTTTCTGCTGATCACCTGCGCACAGTATGCCGCGCAGGGCACCATGCTGAGCACCGTGCTCAAGGTACCCAGAATGTATTATTACCTTTCCATGCCGATTGGTTTTGCACTCTGCGTGTATGAGTATATCAGAATCGCCAAGCAAAAGGTGCTGGCCGATCCCGCAGCGGAAGGGCAGAAGGAGGAATAAGGTTATGGAAATGATAATCGGTTTGCTGATCGCACTGGCGTTCATCCTGATCATCGTCGGTGTGCCGATCTATGTCAGCCTGCTGCTCACCGGTGTGCTCAGTCTGGTTGCGCTGGCAGCCAGTACCGGCACGCCGGTTGCAACCATCGCGGTTTCGCAGGCCATCTTCAACGGCATGGGCAACCTGCCGCTGCTGGCGATTCCGTTCTTCATGCTGGCCGGCGAAATCATGAACCGCGGCGGCATCACGGAAAAGCTCATCAAGTTTGCCATGCTGCTAATCGGCCGCCTGCCCGGCAGTCTGGCGCATGCAGGCATCGTTTCGAGCATGTTCTTCGGCGGCATCACGGGTTCCGCGCAGGCCAGTGCGTCCTGCATGGGCGGCATCCTGATCCCTGCGATGGAGAAGGAAGGCTATCCGGTTCAGGAAGCGGCGGGCGTCATTTCCGCGGCGTCGGTCTGCGGCCCGATCATCCCGCCGAGCATCATCATGGTCGTGTACGCGACCGCGGTCGGCGCTTCGGTCGGCTCGATGTTCATAGGCGGCGTGATCCCGGGCATCATGGCAGGCCTGATTCTGATGGTCATCGTTCTGCTGCGCAACCGCGTGTGCCACTTCCCGCGCCGCACGGAAAAGCTGACGGCGGCGGAGATTAAAAAGTCCCTGATCGATGGCATCATCCCGCTCGGCATGCCGGTCATCGTGGTCGGCGGCATCATGGGCGGTATCTGCACCGCGACCGAGGCGGGCGCGATCGCAGTGGTATACAGCTTGATCGTCAGCCTGTTCATCACCCGCACGCTCAAGCTCCGTGAGATGGGCCCAATCCTGCTCTCCGCGGCGAACAGCGCAGCGCCCCTGCTGCTGATCATCGCCTGTGCAAAGGTATTCAGCTATGGCCTGACCGCCCTTCAGATGCCCGTGCTGGTCAACGATCTCATCCTGTCCATCACGGACAACAAATGGGTATTCCTGCTGCTGGTCAACATCCTGTTGCTCATCATGGGCATGTTCATGGACGGTGGCGCGGCTGTCATCATCCTCGCGCCGATCCTCGCACCGGTCGCGGCTTCCATGGGCATCAGCCTGGTGCACTTCGGCATCGTCATGTGCCTCAACCTGACCATCGGCTGCATCACGCCGCCGCTCGGTTACTGCCTGTTCATCACCGGCAAGATCGGCAACATAGCCATTGAAGACGCTGTGCGGGGTACGATGCCATATTTGATCGGCGAGATCGCCGTGCTGCTGCTGATTACCTACATCCCGGTTCTGGTCACCTTTATGCCCTCGGTATTGGGCTACGCGATTTGAGAGGAACGATATGAGAAGAGTTGCGCTTTTGGATTATGGAAAGCTTGCGCTGCAGGACGATTGCGCCGGTATCGGCGCGTTGCAGCCCGGCATGGTCAAGGTGGATGTGCACGCCTGCGCGATCTGTGGCAGCGATATCGCCCTGTACCGCGGCCAGCGGTCGCTGGCGGATGAGCGGTATTTTGGGCATGAGTTTTCCGGTGTGGTCGTGGATGCGGGCGCCGGGGCGAACGGCATTCAAAACGGCATGCGGGTGGCGAGCGAACTCAACCGCACCTGCGGGCAGTGCTGGAACTGCCTGAACGGGCTGGAAAACTACTGCAAGAGCATGAACGATGCGCTGCTGCCCGGCGGCTTCTCCGAGGAGACGCTCGTGCTCAATACGCCGGAGTACAGCTTTATCAGCCCAATCCCGGATACGATTGATTTTGAAACCGCCTCCATGCTCGAGCCGACCAACTGCGCTTACCGCATCGCGCGGCAGGCGAACATCACGCCCGGTTCCAATGTGCTGATCTTTGGCCTGGGCACGATGGGCCTGATCACCGCGCTGATCTTAAAGACCATGGGTGCGAGCCGCATCATTGGCGTGGAGATGAGCCGCCCTCGGCTGGAAAAGGTGCGCTCGCTCGGGCTGATCGAAACGATTGACCGCAGCGACGCGGACTGGCTCGGCCAGGTGCGTGAGATGAGCTCCAGACAGGGCGCGGACGTGGTCATCGAGGCCACGGGTGCCGTGCCCGTGCTGAAGGACGCCTTTGACGCCGTCCGCCCGGGCGGCAGGATCGTTGTGGCGAGCGTGTACCACAGCGCGGCAGGCAATCTGGCGCTGCTGCCCATCATGCGCAAGGAGCTGACCATTGTGGGCGCAAAGGGGCCGTATCCGCACCGCAAGTCGGACGGTACCTCCGCGCCGGCCGAGATCATGGTGCGGCTGCAGGACGACCTGAAAAAGCTGGTCACGGTATATGACTATAAGGACGCGCTGCAGGCGTTTGAGGACATGATGTCGGGCGCTGCCATCAAGGCGGTCATCCGCTTCACGTGATGAAATAGCAGCGGAATTCTCCGCTGTCATTAAAAAGAAAGGAAGTTTGCTATGAAAAAATTGGTATCTCTGTTGTGTGCATCCGCTATGCTGATGAGCATGGCCGCCTGCGGCGGCAGCCCGACCGCGCAGGGTGGCGCGGCCAGCGGCGGCGATAACAGCAATTCGACCGTCGTCAAATATTCGGTCGTATTTGCCTCGAGCGGCACGCAGGCGGACGGCGCAGAGGCGCTCGGCAATCTGATCAAGGAGCGTTCGGACGGCCGCCTCAAGATGGAGTTCTACCCATCCTCCCAGCTTGGCGACAAGATTGCAACCTTTGAGGGGCTGCAAATCGCGACCATCGAGATGACCGAGTGCGCGCTGACCGACCTGTCGACCTTCAACTCCATGTGGTCGGTGTTCTCGCTTCCCTACCTGTGGGACAGCGGCAAACAGGCAATCCAGACCATTATGGATCCGGCGGTCACCGAAGCGCTGGAGGCGGACATGGAGGCGAACGGCTTCAAAGTCATCGCCTGGACCGATCTGGGCAGCCGCAGCATCGTCAACACCAAGCGCGCGATCAACACACCCGCAGACCTGCACGGCCTCAAGATCCGCTGCATGGAGGATGCGGTGCTGGCTGCGGCGACCACCGCAATGGGCGCAATCGCGACCCCGCTCGCCTTCAGCGAGGTTTACACCGGCATGCAGCAGGGCACGCTGGACGGCGCGGACTATCAGATCCCCAATGTGTACGCGAGCGCCTGGCAGGAGATCTGCCCGTACATGTCCCTGACCGAACACTTCACCATCCCGGACGTGGTATTCGTCAGCAAGGCATGGTTTGACCGCCTGTCTGCCGAGGACCAGCAGGCGCTGCTGGACGCCGGCGAAGCGTTCACCGAGCAGTGGAACAACGAGATCTGGCCGAATGCGACCGATAGCGCGCGTGCTGGCCTGGAAGAGGCCGGCATGACGATCAACGAAGTCGACAAGGAGCCGTTCATCCAAGCGGTGCGGCCTGTCATCGACGGCTTTCTCGCGAGTGCGACCGAGGAGCAGAAAAACCTGTACGACCTGCTGATGGAGACCCGCGAGAAGTATTGATCCGCAATTTCTGACAGAATGACCGGCGGCTCCGGCCGCATTTACAGGAAAACGGGGGGACGGCATGTCCGGCAGGCCGCCGCCCTCCCGTTTCGCAACCATGGTAAAAGGAGAAACATTATGTACAAAAAGAGATTATCCGGCGTTGTCATTCCGACCATCACGCCGATGAATGAGGACGGTTCGATCGACGAGCGTTCGCTGGCGAGCTTTACCGAATATTTGGTGCAGGCGGGCGTGGACTGCCTGTATCCGAACGGCACCAACGGTGAAAGCCTGCTGCTCAGCCGCGAGGAGCGCGAAAAGGTAGCGGAAATCATGGTGGAAACCGCGGCGAAGCGCATCCCGGTGTTTATCCAGTGCGGCAGCATGACGACCGCGGAGACCGCCTCCCACGCGCGGCACGCGGCCAAGACCGGCGCGGACGGCGTGGGCGTGATGTCGCCGGCCTTCTTTCCGATGGATGAGGCCTCTCTGTTCGGCTATTACTGCGCAGTGATCGAGAGTGTGCCGCAGGATTATCCGGTTTACATCTACAACATCCCGGGCTGCACGACGAGCGACGTGAAGCCCGCGCTGCTCGGCAAGCTGATGGCAAAGTACCCCAACGTCGCGGGCATCAAGTACAGCTGCCCGGACCTGATGCGCATTGAGGATTACCTGATGTGCGGCGACCGCACCCCGGACATGCTGATTGGCTGCGACAGTCTGTTCCTCCAGTGCCTGATGACCGGCGGCGTAGGCACGGTGACCGGCCCTGGCGCGATCTTCCACGAGCGCTTCAACCGCCTGTACCGCCAGTATCGGGAGGGCGATTATGCAGGCGCGACCAAGACGCAGCAGCAGATCGTCAAGACCGACCGCGAACTGGCGGCGATCCCGGGCATTCCGGCGCTCAAGGCGCTGCTCAAGCTGCGCGGCATCATCGCGAACGACGTCTGCCGCGGCCCGCTGCGCAAGCTCACAGGCGAAGAGTATGCGGTGCTTGAGCGCGTGCTGGATGAGTACTACAAGGAGGAGAACATCAATGGCTGAGAAAAAGCTGCGGGTCGGCGTGATCGGCGTCGGCTATGTTTCCAAGAACAACTTCCTTCCCGTGCTGCCCCGGTTTGACGATGTCGAGTTCGTCGGCCTGATGGCGAGCAAGCTGGAAAACGCGCAGAACGCGCAGCGCCTATGCGGCGCGCAGCATGCGGTCGCCTCGCTTGAGGAGTTTGCCTCTCTCGGCCTGGACTGCGCCTTTGTGCTCACCCCCAAGCAGTGCCACGCGGAGCAGATCTCCTACCTGCTTGAGCAGGGCATCGACGTATACAGTGAAAAGCCGATGGCGACTACCCTCAAGGATGCGGCGCACATTGCGGATGTGGCGGCCAAGACCGGCAATAAACTGATGATCGGCTTCAACCGCCGGTATGCGCCGGTCTGCCAGAAGGCCAAGGCGGTCTACGGCGACGGCTTCCCGGAGGTCATCATCGCGCAGAAAAATCGTCCGGCGACCGAATACCGCGCCACGCTGGAAAACGCAATCCACATGGTCGACCTGATGCGCTACTACGGCGGCGAAGTCAGGGACGTCCGTGCGCTGACCAAGTTCACCGACCCTTATTATGAGACCTTCACGACCGCGCAGCTCGAGTTTGAGAACGGCGCTTCGGGCATGCTGATCGCCGCACGCTGCTCGGGCCAGTGGGAGGAGACCATCGAGCTGCACGGCAGCAACCGCTCGGCCTTCATCAAGATGCCGGACAGCGTGACCGTGACCGACGCCGAGGCGCAGCACAAGACCGCGATGACCCCGCTCGCGATGGGCTGGGCCAAGTCCGAGGACAAGCTCGGTTTCACGAACGCGATCCGCCACTTCCTCGACTGCGTGCGCGACAACAAGATCCCGATGACCGATGCGGCAGACGCTTATAAGACCCACGAGCTGCTCGACCGCATCCTGCGCAGCGCGGGTCTGCCTGCGATGGATTGAGGAGGCGCATATGATGTTCAAAATTGCAGGCCATACCATGGGCACGCCCGAATACACGGTGTGCGAGGCGATTGAATTGATGCAAAAGATCGGCGCGGACGGCATCGAAATCGTGGTGCAGGACGATTACCGCTCGGGCCTGCCCTGCGACTGCGACGAAAAGGCGCTCGCCGAGGTCAAACAGTGCGCGGAGCGGAACGGCATCCGGATCATCTGCCTGACGCCATACAATTCCTACTTTAATTCGCTGGATGAAACCGTCCGCCAGAGCGAGATCGCGGCGATCAAAAAGGTGATCGGCTACTGTGACTATCTGGGCGCAAAGTACATCCGCATTTACGGCGGCAATCTGGCCGCAGACGATACGGAAAACCTGCCCGAGCGCCGCGTCAAGCTGGTCGAGTCCATGCGCGAGCTGGGCGATGCGGCGGCGGAAAAGGGCGTGACGCTGGTGATCGAAAACCACTTCAACACCATGGCGGTCTCGGCCAAAGACAGCGCCTCGATCGTCACGGAGATTGACCATCCGGCGGTCCGCATCCTATATGATCAGGCGAACCTGACCTTTACCGACAACGAGGGCTACGAGGAGGCCATCCCCGTGCAGCAACAGTATGTGAGCTATATGCACGTCAAGGATCTGGTCTTTAAGGAGGGCGTGGCATTCTCCTCCTCGAACGTCGCTCGCCCGGATGAGTCCGAGCGCAACGTATACACCCGTATTGTCGGCGAGGGCGTCGTGCCGTGGCCGCAGATCCTGCGCTCGGTCAAGGAGCTCGGCTATGACGGCTGGCTGTCGCTCGAATACGAGCGCCGCTGGCATCCGGACGACATCCCGGACGCCTCCATCGGCATGAAGCAGTCGCTCGAATATTTACGGCAGATCCAGCTCTGACCGGCTGGAAGGATTGGATGCGGTCATCTGCATCGGAGGGTTTGAGCTATGAATATGGAACATATCAAAATCGCACTGCTCGGCGTGAGCCATTGGCATGTACCCCTTTACTTTGCCGGCCTGCCGGAGCATTCGGTCGTTGCGGTCAGCGATGACGACGCGGCGCTCGCCGCGCGCGTCGCCAGCCGCTTCAGCTGCCCGTCCTACACGGATGAGCGGCAGATGATCCGCGACGCCAAGCCGGACTTCGTGTTCGCTTTTGCGCCGCACGCGCGGATGTATCCGGTGGCTTCCTATCTGCTTGAGCAAAATATCCCGTTTACGATGGAAAAGCCTGCCGGCCTTAACCGGCAGGAGGTGGAAGCCCTGTATAACACCGCGGAGCAGAAGGGCGCGTTCTGCGCGATTCCCTTTGTCTGGCGGTACAGCGATACGGTAAACGACTTGAAAAACCGCTACCTGACGAGTAGAATTGTACATATGTCCTACAAGTTTATCGCAGGGCCGCCGTCGCGCTATCTGGAAAGCTCGCGCTGGATGCTGTCGCGGAAGACTGCGGGCGGCGGCTGCATGACCAACCTCGGCGTGCACTTTATCGACATGGCGCTTTACCTGACCGACAGCGCGGGCGCGGACGCGCTGTCGTCCATCTACCAGTACGCATCGGAATACGACATCGAGACCTATGCCTCCTCCATGCTGCGCATGGATTCCGGCGCGTCGCTGCTGCTGGAGAGCGGATATGCGTATCCGATGTCCGAGGAGTCCAAGCGCGAAAACCGCTGGACGATCGTGACCGAGGATGGCTATTACACGCTCGCGGAAAACC
Source organism: uncultured Butyricicoccus sp. (assembly GCA_900547195.1). GTDB lineage: Bacteria > Bacillota > Clostridia > Oscillospirales > Butyricicoccaceae > Butyricicoccus_B. The sequence goes on along the minus strand of URFQ01000053.1, from coordinate 8,435 downwards.
ATCTGGAAATGCGGGTATACGGCAGGGCGCCGGAGAATATTGCACTCAATACGGACAGCGACCCGTATTACGCAATCTTCACCCGCACCACGCTGCAGGATTTCATCAGCGGCACCCGCCCGCGGGCGTCGATGAAAGAAATGCTCGCCGCGCGGACCATTCTGGATGAAATGAACGCCAAGGCGGCTGTGCGGTGACAATGTACATGATCGGATAAGGAGGGCAACTTATGAAGCTGGGTGGATTTGGGCTGATGGAGCATTATACCTCCATGCACGCCGCCGGCTATGATTATGCAGAATTGGACATGCCCGAGCTGGAAGCACTGGGCGAAGAGGATTTCGCGCGGTTTCAGGACGTGGTGGCAGCCACTGGCCTGCCGGTGCGGACGGGCGCGCGCATCCTGCCCATTGTGGCCCCAACCTTTTTTGTCGACAGTTTCCGTCCGGCCAGGTTGGCGCCCTATCTTAAGCGAAGCTGCAAGCGGGCTGCCCAAGTGGGCATTGGCAAGGTCATCCTGGGCAACGGCAAGGCGCGGGCGCTGCAAACGCCGAAGGACATTAAAAAGGAAGCGGTTTTTCTGGATTTCCTGCGCATGCTGGCCGAGATCGCGGGAGAATACGGGCAGGAGCTGATTTTGGAGCCGCTCGGCCCGAAATACTCCAATTATATCAATACGATCCCAGAGGCGGTCGGCGTCATCGAGCGGGTCGGCATGCCCAATCTGTTCACCATGGCAGATTTGCGGCACATGGTCTGGTCGGAGGAAAGTCTGGACGACCTGACCGCGTACATGCGGTACATCCACCATATCCATGTGGATTACCCGTGTTCCTACCCTGCGCGGGGCTATCCAAGCACAGCGGATGATTATGATTACAGTGGCTTTGTCAAGGTGGTCGCTGCATCGGGCTATCAGGATACCCTGACCATTGAAGCTGATGTGCCGGTGGACTGGAAGGCGGCGCACAGCGGCGCGATGCAAGTGCTGGGCGAACTGTTCTGACAAATAACAGACAAGGAGGAAATCATGGGAAAAATTCCTCATATTCTGGTGGTGGGAAGCTATATGATGGATCTGGTGGCTTCCACCAAGCGCGCGCCGCGTGAGGGTGAAACCATCATCGGTATGAAATTCACCACCGCCCCGGGCGGCAAGGGCAACAATCAGGCGGTCCAGTGCGCCCGTCTGGGGGCGCATGTCACCATGGTAGGCAAGGTCGGCAACGACGACTTTGGAAAAACACTGCTGGAAACGGCTTCGGCTGCGGGCGTGGACGTTTCCAAGGTTCTGGTCGATCCGGTTGAGGCAACGGGCATTGCGCACATTACGCTCGAGGTCAACGAAAACGACGCGAGAAACCGGATCACGGTCTGTCCGGGCGCGAACTTCACCCTGACCGTGGAGGAGATTGCGTGGCTCAAAGAGGGCATTGCGGGCTACGACCTTGTGATGCTGCAGCTTGAGCTGCCGATGGAAGTGGTGGAGGCGGTTGCGGCATGGGCGTATGAGGCAGGCGTGCCGGTCATGCTGAATCCCGCGCCGGCCGCGCCGCTTTCGGAGGCGCTGCTCCGCCACGTGACCTATCTTTCACCGAACGAGCACGAGGCGGCGGCCATGTCCGGGCAGGAGATTGACGTCAACGGCGGGATCAACATGGAGGATGTGCACAAGGCCGCGGACTACTTCATGCGCCGGGGCGTGAAAAACCTGCTGATCACGTTCGGTTCGAACGGATCGGTGTGTGTCAATGAAAATGGCGTTGCACACACGCCCTGCGTCCGCGTGAACAAGGTCGCGGACACAACCGCGGCAGGCGATTCGTTTGTCGCTGCATTCTGCACAGGCTTTACCGCGGGACTAAGCGAGCGGCAGGCGCTGGTCTTTGCCAGCCACGCTGCCGCGATCACGGTTTCCCGCATGGGCGCGATGCCCAGCCTACCCGCAATCGCAGAGGTGAAGGCACTGATGGTGGAAAGAGGCGGTCACGGCATCGACCTCAAGGTGCTGGACGTGCTGGAATGATCGGGCGTTCTGCCGGAATGCGTTCGCAGGAACAGGTGAAAAACATATCGGAAACGAATCGGCAGCTTTTGCGTGTGAATGCGCGCAAAAGCTGCCTGTTTCTGTTTGCGCAAGTTCTTCTGGCAATTCCGATTAGGGTATCCCAATTCTTAGGGATTCGAAAAACCGCCTTTTCAAACGCTTTGCAGAGCGCACCGGCAATCGTGCTCCACTGGTCGATTTTTGCATCCTTTTTGCCCTTGCCTCGGCCTCGCTCTCAGGTTTCAATTTCAGGACGATCTTGCCCAACTCCCATTTATCAAGGTTTCGCCGGCCCTTCTGCGTGTCCAGCGCCCGCTGCTTGGCTTCGAGCAGATCGTCAAAGGCGAGCACCGCTTGACGGAGAGAAGGAGGGCTGCATGAAACAGTCAAAAGCAAATCTTGGAACAGTACGCCATCAACCACCGCTTTCCTATTGCGCAGTTCTATGTAGATGACGGCTATTCCCATGTGAACTTTGTCCGTCCCATCTTCGAAAAAAGCTTGCACCCGGCGGCGGGATATGGTATACTGTTTGGTGTAAAAACTGCATAAGACAGTTCGTAACCATCCTGTCTATAAATAAAACTAGGACATCCATGCGCCGCGGGGCTTTTTTGCCGTGCGGAGGTCGTGGGGCTTTTTGATGGTGCGTACCTTTGGGGGACGTGCCTTTTTTGATGGGAAGAAAGGAAAGCTGCAATGGAAGAAATGGTGCGTTATTCGGTGATCACGGACAAAAACCCGCGGGAAATCGTCCTGCTGCGCGGCGCCGGATGCCGGTGGAAGCGCTGCGCATTCTGTGATTATTATTTGGACCGCTCGGATGACGCGGCCGCAAACCTTGCCCTGAACCGGCAGGTGCTCGGCCATGTCACCGGCGTGTATCATCATCTCGAGGTCATCAATTCCGGTTCGTTTCCCGATCTCGACCCCGCGACCATGGACGAAATCGAGCGGGTGTGCCGGGAAAAGGCCATCCGGACCCTGCATTTTGAGTGCCACTGGATGCATCGGAAGGAGGTTCCGGCGCTGCGCGGGCGCTTTGCCGCGGCGGGCGTTACGGTCAAGGTCAAGACCGGCGTGGAGACCTTTGACCGGGATTTCCGGGAAAATATCCTGCGCAAGGGCATTGGGGAAAGCGACCCGGCCAGAATATCCGAACCCTTTGACGAATGCTGCCTGCTGTTCGGCCTGACCGGACAGACCCAGGATTCGATGCGGCGCGACATTGAGACCGGCCTAAGGTATTTCGAGCGCGTGTGCGTCAATCTGATGGTGGAAAACACCACGTCCATCCGCCCCGACCGGGCGGTGCTGGATACCTTTGCGCGCACGTTGTACCCGGTTTACCGGGATGACCCGCGCGTGGACATTTTGCTGGATAATACAGATTTTGGAGTGGGAGAAACATATGAAAAATGAAATTTTACTCGTTGTTTCCATGGTGGCGCTGTATGGGGCCGTGCTGCTGTGGTATAAGCTGTTCGGCCGCTCGGGCATGTACTGCTTTACCGTGTTTGCGACCATTGCAGCCAATATTGAGGTGCTGCTGCTCGTGGACGCCTTCGGCATGGAGATGACGCTGGGCAACATCCTGTTCGCGACCACCTTTCTCGTTACCGATATCCTTTCGGAGACCGAGGGCAAAAAAGCCGCCGAGAAAGCAGTGTGGGTGGGCGTCGCGACCTCGGTCCTGTTTATCCTGGTGTCCCAGTCGTGGCTCCAGTATCGGGTGAGCGCGAACGATGTGATGTTCCCGTCGTTCCGGCAGGTGTTTTCGAATACGCCGCGCATGATGCTCGCCTCCCTTGCGGTGTACGCCATCGCGCAGATGTTCGACGTGTGGATGTACCATTTCTGGTGGAAGCTGACCACGCGCAAGTGCGGGGACAGCCATCGCTTCCTGTGGCTGCGCAACAACGGCTCCACGCTGCTTAGCCAGCTGCTCAACACCCTGCTGTTTACCGGCTTCGCGTTCCGGGGCACCTATGACATGCCGACGCTGGTGTCGATTGCGCTGTCGAGTTATGTCATCTTTATCGTGACCTCGCTTGCAGATACGCCGGTGGTGTATCTTGCGCGGCGCATGCGGGAAAACGGGCGCCGTATGGAGGGCATCCCGCATAAAAATGTGTATCTTGTACGCAAAGAAACAAACCAGGAACCATAAGAAAAAGCGCCGTAAAAGCGGCGCTTTTTCTTATGGAAAGGCGGTGGCTCCCGAAGGTCAGATGACAAAATCGTTGCCGGGTTCGATGGGGTGCGCGAGGTCCGCAATGGTGACGCCGTCAAAAAACTCATTGATGAGCGTGTCCAGCTTCTGCCACATCGGCAGGGTACGGCATTCGCCTGCGCGTGCGCACTGCACCGGCTTTTTGTCCAGACAGGCCACCGGGGCCAGGCTGCCTTCGGTCAGGCGCAGGATGCTGCCTACCGTGCACTGTTCGGCCGGTTTGTTCATGCGGTAGCCGCCGCCCTTACCGCGCAGGCCGGTCAGGATCTCGCCTTTTACCAGCACTTTCAGGATGCTTTCCAGGTATTTTTCAGAAATTTCTTCCCGTTCCGCGATCTCCTTCAGGGGAATGTATCCTTCGTTCTGATGCTCGGCCAGGTCGATCATGACCCGCAGCGCATAGCGCCCCCGCGTTGAAATCATCATGGGCAAAATCCTCCATCTCTTATAATAACCCCATTATATAACAGGGTAAATGGGATTTCAACAGAAAAAATGAAAAACCCTATTGACAAAAAGGAGAAGCAGGATTATAATCCCTATAAACCCACTTGAAAGATTGGAATTGAAAATGAACGGCTCCGTAGCCCGCCGGATGTGTTGCTACCCTGTAAAACAATTTGAGGCGAAAAAATTACATTTTCTGTACCATTGGAGGCAAGCATTATGAGTAAAATTTATACTTCCGCAGACCAGCTGATCGGCAAAACCCCGCTGCTGGAACTGACCCATATGGAAAAGGCGCTCGGCCTGGAGGCGCGCCTGCTCGCCAAGCTGGAATACTTGAACCCTGCCGGGTCGGTCAAAGACCGCATCGCCAAGAGCATGATCGACGACGCGGAGGCAAGGGGGCTGCTGAAGCCGGGTTCGGTGATCATTGAGCCGACCTCGGGCAATACCGGCATCGGCCTTGCATCGGTTGCGGCCGCGCGCGGCTACCGCGCGATGATCGTCATGCCGGAGACCATGAGCGTGGAACGCCGCCAACTCATGAAAGCCTACGGTGCCGAGCTGGTGCTCACCGAGGGCGCAAAGGGCATGAAGGGCGCGATTGCCAAAGCCGATGAGCTGGCAAAGGAAATCCCGAACAGCTTTATTCCCGGCCAGTTTGTCAACCCGGCCAACCCGGCTGTGCACCGTGCGACCACTGGCCCGGAAATCTGGGAGGACACGGACGGTAAAGTGGATTATTTTGTCGCAGGCGTCGGCACCGGCGGCACCGTCACGGGCGTGGGCGGCTATCTGAAAGCGCAGAATCCGGCGGTCAAGGTGGTTGCCGTCGAGCCGGCCGCCTCACCCGTGCTGTCCGGCGGGGCGCCCGGCGCGCATAAAATCCAGGGCATTGGCGCGGGGTTTGTCCCCGACGTACTGGATACCGGGGCCTATGATGAGATTATCCCGGTTGCGAACGAGGATGCGTTCGCAATCGGCCGCCAGATCGGCCGCAGCGAAGGCGTGTTGGTCGGCATCTCATCGGGCGCCGCCGTCTGGGCGGCCATCGAGCTTGCAAAACGCCCGGAAAACAAGGGGAAGACCATTGTGGCGCTGCTGCCGGACACCGGAGACCGCTACCTTTCCACCCCGCTGTTTGCGGAATAAAACCGCACGACATGGTACGTGTCTGTCCATGTAAAGACACACAGGCCGCCGCAGGAACTTCTGCGGCGGCCTGGTTTTATTCTGCGGTCAAGTCGATTGCGTCCACAGGGCAGCCGTCGCGCGCCTCTTTGGCACTGGACTCCACCTCGGCCGGCACGTCGTCCGGAATGGCCTCGGCCAGACCGGAATCCCCAATGTGGAACACTTCCGGGCAGGTGCTTTCACAAAGCCCGCATCCGATACACGAAGAATTTACATGTGCTTTCACGGCAAAGACTCCTTTCCTGCGCTGCGGCAGATGATCCGCTGCGCGCTGTCTGCTCAGTATGGCCGGAAACGGCACAAAATATCCTGCAACATTGAAGTTTTAACGAATTTTACAAAAAACGGCTATTCCAATCGGACAGACGGACGGATTTACGAAGATTTTTCGGCCGCCTTTCCCGAACTTTTACACAGCGCGCTTACAATAACACTAGGAAACCAGCGCAATAAAAAGGAGGGAGAGCCGGGAAAGCGGCCGCAATCAAAAAGGGCAGCCGTCCGCGCCGCGCGCGGACAAACACGGAAAGGAAGAAAAATATGCAGTAAAAACAGACGTATTCCCAGCGGAGCACGCTCTCGGAGGGCTGGGAGCAGGCGAAGCGCCGCGATGTGAACGGGACGGCGTGATGGACCCGGAGGATCTGCCGCCATCCTACGCGCATACAGCGCATAAACAGGACAACATAAAACAGGGCCGGCCGGGCAGCGGGGACCGCCGTCCGGCACGTGCTGAAACAGGAGGAAAATTTATGAGACCTTGTCGAACCCATACCCGGCGCGCGGTGCGCGGTACGGCTGCCATGCTGCTCACTTGCAGCCTGCTGACCGCACAGGCCTGGGCAGCCAAAATTACCCCATCGACCACTTCGGTGACGCTGGCAAGCAGCCAGCAGACCTTTACGGTGGATGTCGCACTGTCCGAAGAAACCGCCTTTGCAGGCGCGGAATTTGGCCTGGACCTGCCTGCGGGCGTGACGCTGACAAATGTCGAATTCCTGGACAAAGCGGTACAGAATACAAACCATTCTCCGGAAGTCACGGTGGAAGGCCGTACATTCTTTGGCTTTTATACGGCGGAAAATACGTTTTCGGGCGACATCAAGGTCGCGCGCCTGACGTTTTCGTACAGCGGAGACGACGCGGCAGCCATTCGGCTCGGCTCGTCCAAGGTCGTTACCGTGCAGGAGGACGGCTCAACCAAAGGCGACACCACTTCAGAGCCGTTTACCGTCCAAATCACCCGCAAGAGCGGCTTTTCTTCGGGCGGCGGTTCTTCCAGCACCAAACCGGTACTGACTGTGGGCGCAGGCGGCAGCGCTGTGCTGTCGAGCGATTATAAGACGGTCACCATTACCCCGGACACCGGGTATACGGTCAAGGACGTCACGGTAAACGGCGTATCCAAGGGCGCGGTTTCCACGGTGTCCGTGCAGTCGGGCGATCAAGTGAACATAACGTTCCAAAAGGCCCAGGCTGCTGCCGGGGTCAATCCCTTTACCGATCTGGACGGCCACTGGGCGAAAGACGTTGTCCTCGAGGCGGTGGACGGCGGCCTGTTCAGCGGTACGGGCGCGACCACGTTCAGCCCGGATGCCGCAGTCACCCGCGGCATGCTTGTGACGGTTCTGCACCGCATGGAGGGCACGCCCGCGGGCGGCAGCCAGCCGTTTGCCGATGTGGCTGCGGGCGCATATTATGCGGATGCGGTTGCGTGGGCAGCGGGCAAAGGCATTGTCGCAGGCACGAGCGCGACGGCTTTTGCGCCGGACGCATCCGTCACCCGCGAGCAGATGGCGGCCATTTTGTACCGCTATGCGCAGTACAAGGGCGCGGAGGTCACTGCGCGCGCCGATCTCAGCGCTTTCGCGGATGCGGGAAGCATTTCAGCGTATGCTGTAGAATCCATCGCGTGGGCGAATGCAAAGGGCCTGATTTCCGGCCGCAGCGCAACCGGGCTTGCCCCGCAGGGCGCCGCGACCCGCGCCGAGGCCGCGTCCATTCTCGTGCGTTTCCAGAAAAACGTGAAATAACGGTTAGAAAAAAGCCTTCTCTGTCATATGGAGAAGGCTTTTTGCATAGAAACTATGGCTATTCCATGGATTCGAGCTGCCGCTTTGCCACCATGCGCATGAGCACGAGCGCCACGGCAAGCGCGGCCGCTTCCGCGGCCGGGAATGCGGTCCAGATGAGCGTGTCGGCGTGCGGGAGTTTTGGAACAGGTGCGGCGCCCATCCGGTTTTGGGTGGATTCCATGGAAATAACCTCCGAGATGTAAAAATGCGGAGACTTTTCGCGAAAACCTTGCAGGAAAGCTGCCACAACCTGAAACGTGGATAAAAAATGCGTAAACCCGGAAATCCGGATTTACGCATTCGCGGGGCAGAAGCCCCAAGCCACTCGATTCTTAACTATTTTACCCGATTTTAAGGCGGTTTGTCAAGCAGGCGCCCATCGGGCAGAGTGTCCAAACGCGCAGTTAAAAGAAATCAAAGAGAGAACAGGGTGCCGAGA
>URFQ01000052.1 GCA_900547195.1 uncultured Butyricicoccus sp. | reverse complement strand
ACTCCGTTCTTCAACAACTACCGTCCCCAGTTCTACTTCCGTACCACCGACGTTACCGGCGTAATCTCCCTGCCGGAGGGCACTGAGATGTGCATGCCTGGCGATAACGTTGAGATGGACGTTGAGCTGATCACCCCGATCGCAATTGAGGAAGGCCTGCGTTTTGCTATCCGTGAGGGTGGCCGTACCGTAGGTTCCGGTGTCGTTGTTAAGATCAACGAGTAATTTCCGTTTTTAACCGACTAAATTGTATTAAAAGCCCGTCCGGCTATGCCGGATGGGCTTTTTCTTTTTCGTGCAATCCTTGTGGAATTGTCAGTGTTGGTTTTGTATCGGGGCAGCGGCGGCAATCCTGCCGCGGCGTCATGTTCTTGCCAATCGTAAAGCAAGGCTTGCTTCCGCGTCAGCACAGCAGCCAAAGAACAAACCTTGCCGTTTCGCTTGTTTCGTGGGACGGCATTTGTTCGGAGTTCCTGCATCCGCGCAAAAACAGGTTTCTCCACAATCGCTTTCTGGATGTTGCCGGAAAATGCATGCTGTTTGTAAAAAAAGGGCGTTGAGTCATTGCCGGTGGCGTGATATAATAGCCGCAAAGGGGCTATTGTATCAGTTATTTTACGATTATATCATAGAAAGAAGTGGTATTCATGACAAAACTCAACGAAGTGCGGCTCCATGCAAAGCCAGTAGATTGCGACGTTTGCATGGAGTAAGTATCGTCGCAAAATAAATATGCTGGCTTTGCTGCTTGACAAGTATCTCAAGGAGGAAGCCCGCATGAAATATATCAATGCAAAAATTCTTCTTCCCGACGCGCTGGTCAAGGAGCTGCAAAGCTATATTCAGGGTGGGTATATCTATGTTCCCACCGAGCAGTCACGGCAAAAGCGCTGGGGAGAAGTGTCCGGCTATCGGCAGGAGTTGCAGCGGCGGAACGGTCAAATTATAGACGAATACCGAAATGGGGCGTCTATGGAGTGTCTGGCCGAAAAATACTGTTTGTCTGTGTATGCCATTCGGAAAATCGTTTATCAGAAGTAATTGGCAGGGGTTGTAGCGATGCAGCCCCTGCCTTTTTATACAGATTGGTTCGGTATTGTCTGGTGGATAGAAAAATTATTATGGCTGCGGTACGATAGAGGGGAAAAAACCAGACGAGTTAAGAAAGGAAAAATACCATGTGTACTCGATTTGTTTATCGCGGCGACAATATGATTACAGGGTTTAACTTTGAAATCGACCTTGCCGTATGGAACCACCAGGTCATTGAAGAAAAAGACCGTTTCTATATTGGTATTCTGCGGCCTGATGGAATAAGACATTCCTATCATGGCGTTAATCGGAACGGGAATGTTGGGACACTGCTGTACGTCCACGAAAATCCGGCTGGGACGTATTCGGACACCTCCCATGATATGATGACGATTGCAGACCTGACAGAACAGTTTATCCAAGCGCAAATCACCTTGGACGATGCGCTCCATATTGTGCAAACAAAGAAGATTGTTTATGCGCCGGACGCCACGATGCAGGCCATGCTGTCCGACATACGAGGCCGCACGCTGATTATTGAACCCGGCCTTGGCTACCGGGAAGATGCTGGGACGTTTTCGTTGATGACCAACTATTCATTGCTCGCCCCGGAGAGCACCCGCCCATTCATCGTGCTGGGGGATGACCGCTACGAAAGGGCTGTGCGGCTGCTGAACAAATATGGGGAAACCTTCACTGTTTCCGACGCGCTTGCCGTCCTCCATGCTGTGCGGCAAGAGGAGCCTTGGGCAACCAGAGTTTCTTTCGTCTATTCGGCAGAAGAACAGGCGGTTTACTATGTGCAGAACAATCATTTTGAGCAAGTCACAAAATATAAGTTTCCGCAGTTTTGAGAGAAAGGAGAAATTATGCAGCCAGAAAAAATATACCCCCGCACGGGAGATCAGGAAACCGTCTATTTGAAAAGCGTCGTTACCGACCCCAGTATCATGGTTGGCGACTTCACGATGTACAACGATTTTGTCAACGACCCGCGCCAATTTGAAAAGAACAACGTACAATATCACTACCCCATCAATCACGACAAACTGGTGATCGGGAAGTTTTGCTCCATAGCCTGCGGAGCGAAGTTTTTGTTTAACAGCGCCAACCATACGCAAGCATCACTTTCCACCTATCCGTTCCCCATCTTTTTTGAGGAATGGGGTTTGAGCATCAAAAACGTGGCCGCGGCATGGGACAACAAAGGCGATATTATTGTTGGCAATGACGTATGGATTGGATACGAAGCAGTCATTATGGCCGGCGTCACCATTGGGGACGGCGCGATTGTTGGAACTCGTGCTGTTGTGACAAAAAATGTGCCGCCCTACACCATCGTAGGCGGCGTTCCGGCAAAAGCAATACGCAAACGGTTTTCAGAGGATACCATAGCGGCATTGCTGGCAATGGAATGGTGGAACTGGCCGGAAGAGAAAATCAAACAGCATATTACAGATATTCAATCCGGGCAAATCGAGAACTTGCAATCGAGTTAAGGCAAGACCGCATAATGCGACAAGAGCGATTTGCATCAGAACTAGGCGTGGAAACGCAGAAATCCTTGGTGGATTTCAAGTTTCGCAACAAAGTTGTGGTAGGAAAATTTTAGAAAAGCGCCGCCGTCTTTGTGCGATCTTGCCTTAAAACCTGCCGCACGACGGCAAAAGAAAAAAGCCGTCGTGCAGCAGGTTTTACAGCAAGGGTATATCAGCAAACTGTGCCTGTGGAAAGCCTCTTTATTTCAAGATTCAGAAGCGTTCACTGAGCAAACCTTCACGGTACAGCGACAGCAATGCTTCCAGGTCTTCGATCTTTTCCCGGAAATGGCTGCCTGCGTCGGTATCCGCGACCGTCAACCGCCGCGGCATACGCTCGACAATATGAACCGAGGAAGTCATCTCCGCGAGTGTGTGGCTGTCGTCCGCGGGCTGGAAGGGCATGTGTTCGGCGAGCTCGATGTTGTGCGAATTGAAGATGAGGGTATAGCCCGCAATCCCGGTCTTGGACTGGTAGGCCTTGGAGATGCCGCCGTCGATGACGAACAGGCGGCCGCCCGCCTTGACCGGGTTTTCACCATTTTTGACCGGCACATGGCCGTTGACAATGTGAGAATGCTCGGGGTCAAGACCAAACTCCTCAAGGATTTTGCGGCATTGCGCGGGGTCCTCGTAGCAGTGGTAGTAGGGGTTCATCGGCTCGCTTTCAAGCGATTTGTCCCCGATAAAGCAGCGCTCAAAGGTGGTCATGCGGTCTTTGCCGAAAACCGGCGATTTGGCGCCGCACCATAAGTACCACATTAGGTCGACGCTGCTCTGGTCGCCCGTGTAGTAGGCCTGGCGCACACGCTGGTCAAGATGGTCAAGCAGAGCCTTGCCCGAAAAATGCCCGTGGTTCAGCTCCAGGGTGTCAAATTCGCCTTCTGCGGTCATGGGGATGCAGCCGTGGTACAGCAGGTTGTTGTTCGACACCTTGTACATGCCGCCGTGGGTGTAAATGTAATCGATATGGCGGCGCAGGCGCGCGCTGTGCCGGAAGGAAGCAAGCGTGTTTTCTACAAGCGCCTCCTCCGCGCTGCTCAAGCGGTAAGGGTCTTCGGGGTCAATGGTCGGGAAATTAGTATCCAGCATGGGATATTCCTTGCCGTCCAGCGTGATCACGCCGCGCGGGAAATCCACTTTGTCCAGCAGCAGGCGGCCCTGCATGCCGTATTCCGGGTGACGGCGGATGAGCTGCCCTTCAAGCTTGAAGAGGATGACGGCAACCGCCTTATGCATCTTGGCGGCAAGCTGCGGGTCGACCGGGTCATATTTATTCTCATCCAGCACATGGGGCTGGAAGCGGGAGCACGGGTCGCCCTGATAGGTTTCCGCCGCAAACATGGACAGCGGGCGCAGGTTCACGCCGTAGCCGTCTTCCAGCACGTCGAAGGAGTTGTAGCTGATTGCAATCTTGAGCACATTGAACAGGCACACGCGGTTGCCGCTCATCGCGCCCATCCAGTTGATGTCGTGGTTGCCCCACTGGATGTCCACGTCATGGTATTTCATCAGCTCATCGACGATCATGTCCGCGCGCGGGCCGCGGTCGAAGATATCGCCGATGATATGCAGGTGATCGACGGTCAGCTGCTGGATCAGGTGGCAAAGCGCTGTGATCAGCGGGTCGGACACGCCCGCCTTCACAGCCGAGGCGATGAGTTCCCGGAAATAGCGGCGCTTATCCGGGTCGGTATCGTCGGTTTGGAGCAGCTCATCAATGAGGAAGGAATAGTTATCATCCATGGCCTTATGGACGCGCTTGCGCGTATATTTGGCCGCCACATCGCGGCAGACGAGCACCAGCCGGCCGACGGTCAGTTCCGACCATTCCTCAAAGCGCGGGCAGGTGCGGCGCTTGTATGAGAGCATTGCCTCCGGATAATAGATCAGCGCAGCCAGTTCGGCGCGGTCGGATTCCAGAATGGAGTGGGAAAACAGGGCTTCTACTTTGTCGCGGATGACGCCCGAACCCGAGCGCAGCAGATGGATAAACGCTTCGTGTTCCCCGTGCAGGTCGCTGAAATAATATTCGGTGCCCTTGGGCAGGTACAGGGTGGCCGTCATCCCGACAATGGCGTTTGATACCGATTCAATGGTGGGGTATTGCTCGCTGAGCAATTGATAATACTGAAAATCTTTCATCGTATTTCTCCTTATTTCCGCGATGCACGCGCAGGGGGCATCTCCCTTTCATAAATCTATGGTAACATAGCTGGAAGATGCATGCAAGGCTGGTATCCAAAAGAAAGCGCGAAAAAAGGACGAATACAGCTTGTGAATTGTGCATAGTTATGTTAAAATAATGTCAAATCAGATCTCTCTGATGGGAGCGTGGGCTCCCGTACTTAAGATTGAAATGACGGAAAGGAAGACAAGAATGAAGAAGCTTTGGTGTGCATTCCGCCGCAGAGACGCTGTTGGCGCGAAGATTTGTGTTGCCCTGGCCGAGACCGAGGGCCGTGTCCGCCTGTGCCCATACGCGACCGAGCCGGAAGCTGTCGAAAAGTGCCCGGACTACGCGTTTAATACCCGTCCCGAAGGCGAGGACGAAGGCATCGAGTAAGAAAAACCCTCTGGCGGCCGGCCAGCCGCCAGAGGGTTTTTTTATCCGGATTAAAGGAGAATACCATGCGTCGGAAACCGAATCATTATTGGTCGGATGCACGTCAGCTGCGAGTTGCGCTGTCCCTGCTGGTGCTCGCTACGCTGATCCGTCAGGCTTTTTTGCACAACTATGAAGGCGTGTTCATGTGCGTGCTGACCCTGCTGCTGTTCGGCGTACCCAATTTCATCGAGCGGCGTACAGGCATCGACCTGCCGACCCTGCTGGAAGGCATTATCTACTGCTTTATTTTTGCAGCGGAAATCCTCGGCGAAGTCAATTCGTTTTATACGCGCCTCCCGTACTGGGACACCATGCTGCATACCATCAACGGCTTTTTGATGGCCGCCATCGGCTTTGCACTGGTGGATATTTTTAACCGGTCGGAGCGCTTTTCCATCAAGCTGTCCCCATTGTTTTTGGCCATTGTGGCATTTTGTTTTTCCATGACCGTGGGGGTGCTGTGGGAGTTTTTTGAATTCTTTATGGATACGTATTTTGCCACCGACATGCAGAAGGACTGGGTGGTGCATGCGGTTCATTCAGTCATGTTCGACCCGGACGGGCTGAATCGTGTGGGTCATGTACAAATTGAATCGCTCATGGTCAACGGGGAGGACTGGATTGCAAAATATGGCGGCTACATCGACATCGGGCTGATCGATACCATGAAGGATTTGATTGTAAATTTTATTGGCGCAGTCGTTTTTTCGATCATCGGCTTTTTTTACGTAAAGAGCCGGGGCAAAGGGAAGATTGCCAGCCAGCTTATCCCGAGGGTGCTTAAGAGTTCTAAAAATAACGAAGAATGATGCAAAAGCTTCTTTTCCCGTGCTGCGGGAAGAGGAGCTTTTGATTTTACTTACACTTTACAAATGGCTGCGCGCGCACTTTACAATTGCCTTGTAAACTAATACCTGTAAAAACAAACGGAAAAAAACAAAGGAGAATACACATCATGAAAAAGAAAAGATTGTTTGCACTGCTGATGGCAGCGGCACTGGCCGCCACGATGACCGCCTGCGGCGCGAAGGATACGGACAATGAGGGCGGCGCTTCCGCGTCGTCAGGTGGCAATAGCAGCCTGGGCGAGATTTCTGTAGTTTCGCGTGAGGATGGCTCCGGCACCCGCGGCGCATTCATTGAACTGACTGGCGTAGAGGCCAAGGACGCGGACGGCAACAAGACCGACATGACCACCGAGGACGCGATCATCACCAACAAGACCGACGTTATGCTGTCCACCGTTGCCGGCGACCCGGCTGCAATCGGCTATGTTTCCCTTGGTTCCCTCAACAAAAACGTCAAGGCCGTGAAGATTGACGGCGCCGAGGCGACTCCGGAGAACGTCAAGAGCGGTACATATAAGCTGTCCCGTCCGTTTAACGTCGCGACCAAGGGCGAGCCATCCGGCGTCGCAAAGGATTTTATGAACTTCATCATGTCGGCGGATGGCCAGAAGATCGTTTCCGAGGATTACATCGCGATTGACGACGCAGCGGCGGCTTTCCAGACCGACGGTTCTTCCGGCAAGATCGTGGTCGGCGGTTCCTCTTCGGTATCCCCGCTGATGGAAAAGCTGGCCGAGGCATATCAGAAAATCAACGCAGCCGCTGAAATCGAGATCCAGACGCAGGATTCTACCTCCGGCATGACCGGCACCATAGACGGCACCTACGACATTGGCATGGCTTCCCGTGAGCTGAAGGATGAGGAGGCTGCGGAGCTGACCGGCGTAGCCATCGCACTGGACGGCATTGCGGTGATTGTCAACAATGAAAACCCGGTTACAGAGCTTTCCACCGAGCAGGTCATGCAGATATACACCGGTGAAGTGACCGATTGGGCTGGCCTGACCAAGTAAAATCAAACAACCCAGGGGACGGGGCGGCGCAAAGAAGTGTGTCGTCCCGTCCGGACTGTCTGGAAAAGGATTTATTTATGAAAGAAAAAGTCATGCATGTGGTCTTTGCGGTTGCCGCACTGACCTCCATCCTGGCGGTGGCTCTCATCTGTGTGTTCCTGTTTGCCAATGGCCTGCCCGCGATCCTGAAGGTGGGGCCGGCTGCGTTCCTCGGGGGCACCACATGGAAGCCGACGGCAAGCGTGCCGCAGTTTGGCATCTTGCCGATGATTGTGGGTTCCATCTATGTCACCGCAGGCGCGATTGTGGCCGGTGTGCCGGTCGGCATCCTGACGGCCATTTTTCTGGCGTTCTACTGCCCGAAGCATTTGTACAAGCCGCTGAAATCCGCCACCGAGCTGCTGGCCGGCATCCCCTCGGTTGTCTACGGCTTTTTCGGCCTGGTGCTGCTCGTGCCTTTTATCCGGGAGCATATCGGCGGCAAAGGTCAGTCTATCCTAGCCGCATCCATCCTGCTTGGCCTGATGATCCTGCCGACCATCATCGGCGTCTCGGAATCCGCGCTGCGTGCCGTGCCCGGTTCGTTTTACGAAGGCGCGGTTGCGCTGGGCGCAACTCATGAGGAGGCCATCTTCCGCACTGTGCTGCCTGCGGCCAAATCGGGCGTTATGGCCGGAGTCATCCTCGGCATCGGCCGCGCGATCGGTGAGACCATGGCGGTTATTATGGTCGTCGGCAATCAGGCGCGCCTGCCGGAATCTGTTCTGGAGGGTGTGCGCACACTGACCGGTAACATCGTGATAGAGATGGGCTATGCGGCGGGCCTGCACCGCGAAGTGCTGATTGCAACCGGCGTGGTGCTGTTTGTATTTATCCTGATCATCAACATCCTGTTTTCCATTCTGAAGCGGAGGGACAAATATGCCGGGTAATGTTTATGCGCTCCTGTACGCGGTGCTGATGCTCGTGCGGAATATCGCCATCGCGGCGGGCGTTCTTGCGGTGCTGACCGTGCTTGTGCGGTTGCTTGCGAAAAAGCTCGGTATTAAGCCGATGACGCTGGTGTGCAGAACGCTCGTGCTTGTTGCGGCGGTTGCCACGTTTACAGCGTTAATTTTTCTGATTGTCTATATCCTTGTGCATGGCGTGCCGTATTTGAAGCCTTCGCTGTTCGCTTTAGAGTATAACTCGGACAACGTATCCATGCTGCCATCTATTATTAATACCTTGATGATGACCGTGCTGGCGCTGCTCATCGCCGTACCGCTCGGCGTGTTTACAGCCATTTATCTGGTCGAGTATGCCGGCCGCGGCAATAAGCTGGTCGAGGTGGTTCGCCTGACCTCGGAAACCCTGTCGGGCATCCCGTCCATCGTATACGGCCTGTTCGGCATGCTGTTTTTTGTGACCACGCTGGGCTGGGGCATGTCGCTGTTCGCGGGCGCGCTGACGGTCTCGATTATGATTCTGCCGCTCATTATCCGTACCACTGAAGAAGCGTTGATCGCGGTGCCGGATATGTACCGGGAAGCCTCTTATGGGCTTGGTGCGGGCCGCCTGCGCACGGTGTTCCGCGTCGTGCTGCCGAGCGCGGTTCCGGGTATCCTCGCGGGCGTCATCCTGGCAACCGGCCGTATTGTGGGCGAAACCGCAGCCCTGATATATACAGCGGGCACAGTCGCCAAGGTAGCGATCAGCGTATACAGCTCTACCCGCACGCTTGCTGTGCATATGTACTTGCTTTCGAGCGAGGGTTTCAACACCAATGAGGCCTATGCCACTGCGGTCGTCCTGCTCGTCATCATTTTGGCCATTAACGGCCTGAGTAATCTGGCCGCAAAGCGCCTGACCAAGGGCTGAGGCGGCAAGGAGGGAAACCCATGAGTTATAAAATCACGATCGAGGACGTAAACCTGTATTACGGCAGCTTCCACGCCCTCAAGGAGATCAGCCTGAATATCCCCGAGCGCGAAATCACGGCTTTTATCGGCCCGTCCGGCTGTGGCAAATCCACGCTTCTCAAGTCCCTCAACCGCATGAACGACCTAGTCGAGGGCTGCAAGATCACCGGCAGGATCGCGCTGGACGGCATGGACGTTTATGCCAAGACGACGGACGTCAACGACCTGCGCAAGCGCGTGGGCATGGTGTTCCAGAAGCCAAATCCGTTCCCGATGTCCATTTACGACAACATTGCCTATGGCCCCCGCACCCACGGCATCCGCGCGCGCGGCAAGCTGGATGAAATTGTGGAGACCAGCCTGCGACAGGCCGCCATCTGGGACGAGGTCAAAGACCGTCTTAATAAAAACGCGCTTGGCATGTCGGGCGGCCAGCAGCAGCGTTTGTGCATTGCCCGCGCGCTTGCGACCAAGCCGGAGGTGCTGCTGATGGACGAGCCGACCTCAGCGCTCGACCCGATTTCGACCGCGAAGATCGAAGACCTTGTACTCGAACTCAAAAAAGACTATACTATTGTCATGGTTACGCATAATATGCAGCAGGCAACCCGCGTGTCCGACAAGACTGCATTTTTCCTTTTGGGCGAGGTCGTCGAGATGAACGATACTGAGACGCTGTTTTCGGTGCCGCAGGACAAGCGCACCGAGGATTACATTACAGGAAGGTTTGGATAAGCGGATGAGAACCAGATTTGAAGCCCAGCTGCATGAGCTGAACAATGAAATTATTACTATGAGCGCGCTGGTCGAGTCGGCGATTGCCGCGGCTGCCCGCGCGCTGGAAAACCGCGATACCGCGCTTGCCACGCAGGTAGCGGGTTCGGACAATGTCATTGATGATAAAATGCGTGAAATTGAGCAGCTCTGCCTGAAATTGCTGCTTCAGCAGCAGCCGGTCGCAAGTGACCTGCGCCTGATTTCAGCGGCGATGAAGATGATCACCGACATTGAGCGCATCGGCGACCAGGCGGCGGATATCGCAGAGCTGACCCTGTTGCTGTGCCGCCAGGACGGGATTACAAGCGCCGGGCAGCTCAAGGAAATGGCGCGTTCGACCATCCATATGGTCAGCGGCGCGATCGACGCCTTTGTGCGCCGCGACCTGCATATGGCGCGGGAGATTATGGAATACGACGATGTGGTCGACCGGCAGTTTGACGAGATTAAAGCCCGCCTGGTGGCGGCCATTAAAGAAGACCGCGATCTTGGAGAGACCGCGATTGACGAAATTATGATTGCAAAGTATTTTGAAAGGATCGGGGACCATGCGGTGAATATCGCCGAATGGGTTGACTTTTCGATCACCGGCAGCCTGCTGAGCGGCAGCTGAACCGGAGGAAAGGGGAAAACCAATGCAGACCATTTTTTGCGTGGAAGACGACGGCAATATCCGGGAACTGGTGGTGTACGCGCTGCATGCGAGCGGATTTGAGGCCGAAGGGTTTGAATGCGCCGCTGCGCTGTATGAGCGTCTGGAGCGCGGCCTGCCCGACCTGCTGCTGCTTGATGTGATGCTGCCCGGGGAGGACGGCGTGACTACGCTCAAAAACCTGCGCCAGAATCCACACACCGCGGGCTTGCCGGTGATCCTGCTGACTGCAAAAAATGCCGAGTATGATAAAGTGCTCGGCCTAGACAGCGGTGCGGATGACTATGTGACCAAGCCCTTTGGGGTGATGGAGCTGCTTTCCCGCATCAAGGCTGTGCTGCGCCGTGCGGGCCTCAGCGCGCCGGCCAATAGCCTTTCGCTTGGAGCAATCTCGCTCGACGTCGGCCGCCGCGCCGTCACCGTGGCGGGCGAGCCGGTGTCGCTGACGTTTAAGGAATTTGAACTGCTGCACTATCTTCTGCAAAACCCGGGACTGGTGCTGTCGCGTGAGAAAATTATGGCCGCCGTATGGGGATTTGATTTTGAGGGCGAAAGCCGCACGGTCGATATGCACATCAAGACGCTCCGGCGCAAGCTGGGCGAGGCGGGCGGCCTGATTGTCACCGTGCGCGGCGTGGGCTACAAGCTCAGCGCGGAAGCCTGACATTTGGAGGAAACTATGAAACGCAAAATCAATCAATGCATGAGCATGCTTGCGCTGATTACCTGCCTGATTACCTTCTGCGCTACGCTCGCGGTCAGCTATCAGACTGCGTTTAGCCGCATGGAGACCGAAACCTCGCGGCAGACCGCGCTGGTTGCAGCTGGGCTGGAAGAAGTAAAGGGCCTGCCGGAAGCGATGCGGATGGAATATCTGATTGCCGTCGGCAAGAGCGACCGTTCACGCATTACGCTGATCGAGCCGGACGGCGCGGTGGTTTTTGACTCCAACTCCGATCCGGGCAACATGGAAAACCATCTGGAGCGCCCGGAAGTGCGGGAGGCCATGCAGGGCGGCGAAGGTGCGGCGACGCGCACTTCGGCCACGCTGGGCAGCCAGACTTATTATGCGGCCATCCAGCTTTCTACCGGCGAGGTGCTGCGTCTGAGCAACACGACCGATATTGTCACCGGGGATTTACAGCGCGCCGTCCCGCCGCTGCTGCTGATTGTGCTGCTGGTGTGCGGCCTGTCGATGTGGCTGGCGCACCGCTTGACAAGACGGCTGGTCGCGCCGATCAATACGCTCAATTTGGAGCAGCCGCTGGAAAACAACAATATTTATGAGGAGTTTTCCCCGCTGCTGAGCAAAATTCATGCGCAGAATGCGCAGATTGAGCAGCAGATCGGTATGATGCGCCGCCGCCAGATCGAATTTGAAGCCATTACGAGCAACATGGCGGAAGGCCTGATCGTGCTGGACGACCAGCTGCGTATCCTGTCGGCCAACAGCGCGGCGATCCGCCTGATGGGCGCGGAAGAACGCAGCTGGAGCGGAGAAAGCCTAGTGGTGTTCAGTCGCGATACAACGCTTACCCAAAAGGCGCGCGCGGCGATTGCCGGGCATAAGGAAGCCTTTGAGTGTGAAAACAAGGAGGGCGCCCATCTGCATCTGTACCTGAGCCCGGTGGATGTGGAGGGCACGCCGCGCGGCTGCGTGCTGCTGATTGTGGATGTGTCGGAGAGATATGCGGCGGAACGCAGCCGCCGGGAGTTTACGGCAAATGTGTCCCACGAACTGAAAACCCCGCTGACCTCGATCTCGGGCTATGCCGAGATGGTGTCGCTCGGTCTGGCGAGGACGGATGATGTGCGCGGCTTTGCCCGGAAAATCCACACGGAAGCCGGCCGCCTGATTACGCTCGTGGACGATATCATGAAGCTGTCCCGTTTGGATGAGAGCACGCCGGCCGAGCTGCCCTTCGAATCGGTCGAACTGTACGCGCTGACGTACGAGACCACGGAGCGCCTGCGCCAGGCCGCGGAGAGCCACCAGGTGTCGATCGAACTCGAGGGCGCGCCGATTACGGTGCGCGGTGTCCGCCAGATGCTGAGTGAGGCGGTATACAATCTGTGTGACAATGCGATTAAATACAACCATCCGGGCGGCAAGGTGCATGTGAGCGTGAATGCTTCGCCGGAGGGGGCGCGGCTGGCCGTTTCCGACAATGGCATCGGTATTGCGCTGGCCGATCAGGCGCATGTCTTTGAACGCTTTTACCGCGCGGATAAGAGCCATTCCAAGACAGTCGGCGGCACCGGGCTTGGCCTTGCCATCGTCAAGCATGTGTGCGAGCTTCACGGCGCATCCGTGAAGGTGGAATCTGTGCCTGGGCAGGGCACGAGCTTCCTGCTGACGTTCCCATTGCCGGACGCATAAAAAGAGGCCGCCGTTTCTGTGGGGCGGCCTTTTATAAATTTTAGTCAAAAATGCATCTCATATAGATACCAATACGCATTGACTGGTTCAGTATAATAACATTTGCTGCTGTTTGGGTCTTCCCACTTCCAACCAATGCCATCTGCAGATAAAGGAATAGACACACCTTGAAATCCCTTTGGAACTGCATCCGCAGAATAGTAGAACCCATAATAGGAAGAGGAAGGAACGAATCCTGATGCACCACATAAGAATTCTATATAGCCGCATTCTGGGAAATAGGTGATTTGCCGAACATTCGGATGGCTGCATCCGGATGAATTGCCCTTATCAAGAATTTCTAAGGCAAGTTCAGAAAATGCAGGCATATCGCTCTGCAAAATGGAAGCAGCGCGCTGCATTGGCGCAGAACCACCACGCCAATGCAGCACTACCGCGCACAAACAGAAGAAAGCCAATCCAATGCTGATGAGTTTCCTTCGTTTTTTCATATCAGCCTTTTTAATCTTTCGTTTAGAACACATTTCAATACGCTGAGACTGAATAACAATTGACCTGTATAACCATAATTATAATTGCCAATGAATTCAGAAGTACGATGTACCCATTGCTTAATATAGTAACTCTTCGAAGAGCTTGTTCATATATTACACCATATTTCCAAAAATATCAATACAAATACATAAATTCAACAAAAAGTACAAATATGCAAAGCGAATTTCAGATAAATTATACAAAACAGGCCTATTTTAGCAGCAAATGTAATGAAGAATATAGCAGAAAAAGACTTCCGGTATGATTCTACAAAGTTCCAATTCGATAAAAAGAAGGGCCTGTTGCAAAATAGAATTTAAAAAAATTACTTTGATAAACAGTTCTGGAGAATTGCTTAATACGGCAATTCTCCAGAACTCTTTTGATGTGTCGATTTTCTGTTTTGGCCTGGAAACTGCATTTTGCAACAGGCCCTTTTGTGTTTGAAAATGCCTTTTCAAAAGTACCGTCTTGCCAAAGAGAACAAAACCCCTGCACAGGAATCGTATGTCCCGCTAGAAAGCGATATTTGTAAACAGCGTATTTTAAAACAGGTGAATCAAAAGTTTCCTTTTGCTGTTGTATAAAATACACAAATATATTGCGTAATTACTGTATGAACAGACAATAAAATTTCTATTTTCACAAAATCTACACGTAAAACTACAGCTTCATGTGATAAAAAATTCACGATTTTTTTTGATATAAGAAGAGGTAAAAAGGAATGCGCAATATTTTGATAGCGGCATTCACAGAAGCGTGTTATCATAATGCCAGTGCACAAGACAGGCCCACAACCGGAGTGGGCAAGGTTTCTTTACGAAAGAAAAGGGGTTCTTACCAAACATGCTGATTCCAATTACATTTGTTCTGTTCACAGCGCTTGTCGCGGTGGTTTCCTGGTGGAAAACACGCGGGGATACGCTGGACACGCAGGACGGCTACTTTCTTGCCGGACGCAGCCTGACCGGACCGGTCATCGCAGGCTCCCTCATGCTGACCAACCTATCTACCGAGCAGCTTGTCGGACAGGCTGGCCAGAGCTACGCCACCAACATGGGGCCGATGGCTTGGGATGGGACATCGTGCCTTGGCTTGCTTATTCTTGCATTCCTTTTCCTGCCCAAATATCTAAAAATGGGCATTACAACCGTTCCGGAGTTTCTCGAAGAACGCTACGATGCGACGGTCAAACGCATTGTTTCCTTCCTGTTCCTGCTCGGTTACCTTCTGACCTATCTGCCGACAGTCCTGTATTCCGGAGCGCTGGTGTTTAACCAGATTTTCGGAATTGATAGGATTTTCGGCGTCACCGAATTTCAGGGCGTGGTGATTACTGCGGCGGCGATCGGCGTCATCGGTGCGATTTACGCAATTTTCGGTGGCCTCAAGGCAGTTGCGGTCTCCGATACCGTCAACGGTGTCGGACTGCTGATCGGCGGCATTGCGCTTCCGCTGTTTGCGCTGACCGCGTTCGGCGGCGGCGACTTCGTGAAGGGCGTCCACAATTTTGTGAACCTGATCCCGGCGGAAAAGTTTAATGCCATTAACCCAGTCAACGCGCAGGCGCCTATGGTTCCGTGGCCGGTACTCTTTACTGGCATGGTTATGAATAATATGTTCTACTGGACGACCAATCAGGCGATTATCCAGCGTGCGCTGGGCGCAAAAAACCTGAAGGAAGCCCAAAAGGGCGCGATCTATGCTGCGCTCCTCAAACTGACCAACCCACTGTTCATTACGCTCGGCGGCCTGTTGACCTTCTACATGGCGCACAACGGCCTGCTGTCCGACGCACAGGCAGCGGCGCTGGCGGAGACGAGCGACCTCGCCTATCCAACCCTGATTATCGAAATGATGCCAAAGCCCTTGCTCGGCTTTTTTGCCGCTGTGCTGTTCGGCGCCATCCTTTCGTCGTTCAACTCGGCGCTCAACTCTTCGGTGACGCTGTACACGCTCGATTTCCATCGTCCGGTTTTCAACCCAGACGCTTCGGACGCGCATCTGGTCAAGGTCGGCCAGCGCTT
Organism: uncultured Butyricicoccus sp.; assembly: GCA_900547195.1. Taxonomy (GTDB): domain Bacteria; phylum Bacillota; class Clostridia; order Oscillospirales; family Butyricicoccaceae; genus Butyricicoccus_B. The sequence goes on along the minus strand of URFQ01000052.1, from coordinate 3,138 downwards.
CGGCACCGTCCTTGCAATCGTCTCCATCTGTGTGGCCCCGGTCGTTTCCTTTGCCCCCTCGGGACTGTATGACTTTCTTCAGCAGTGCTTTGGCTTTTACAGCGCGCCGATTCTCGCGTCGGTCATCATCGGCCTGTATACCACCCGGGTACCGGCCATCGCTCCTAAGATCGGCTTGATCGCCCATGTCATTCTGTATTCAATCACATGGACACCCGCGTTCAAGAGTGTAATCCAGGTACACTATCTATACATCCTCTTTGTACTGTTCGTGTTCAACATCGTCCTGCAGCTTGCCATCGGCAGGTACCGCCCGCGTGAAACCGCTTATGTGATGAAGGACGCACAGGTCGTAGATATGACGCCGTGGAAGCATGGAAAGGCTATTGCCATTGTATGCGTGCTCCTGATGCTGTGCCTGTATGCAACCTTCTCGCCGCTCGGCCTTGCAGGCAGATAAAGCCCATTCCCGCCGCCATATAAAAAGGCGTTCCTGATACCCACAAAAAACCGCCCCCGGAGAGCAGCCGGAGGCGGTTTTGCTATTTGGGTGTGTGGAACCGGTGATCCCCTTTGTCGTAAGAAAAGCTGATACCGAGGATGCCGGTCAGGATAACCACGGTTCCCGCGACCTGGAGGGGCGTGAACGGCTCATGCAGCAAAAATACACCCGAAAGGATACCGACCACGGTGCTCCAGGTGCAGGAAGCTGAGTATACGGCAAAGGGCAGATGCGCGGACGCATAATTCATCAGCAGGAAGGCGAGGACGCAGGTGCCCGCGCTGGTATAGAGCAGCGCGACCGCAAAATCCGGACGGGCCAACCCCTCGAAATACGCTGGCAGCGGCGCGCCCGACAGGACATGCCCGCCAAACGACAGGGCAGTAAAACCGAGCGCGCCCACAAGGGTTTGAAAATACGTAATTTCATAGGAGGAAAAGCTGCCGGTCGCCCGGCGGACCAGCACGCGGCTGAGCGAAATTGTCACCACATACGCTAACACGAGGAACAGGCCCCGGGGTGTGAGAGTATCGCCGGTCCATTCGGCAACGCTTGCCATCAGCATGCCGCCCACGGTCAGTGCGACGAACATCGTTTGGCGGCGGGTGGGATATTCGCGGTTCAAAAGCGCCGAAAACCCGATCATCACCACGGGGATCATGCTGTTGAAAAGCGAAATGAGAGAAGTCGCCACGTAGGTGGTGGACGCGGTCTTGGCGAGCTGGCTGGTGAGAGGGTTAAAGAGGCTGACAAGCAGCAGCAGCGCCAGGCCGCGCCCGGGCCGGCGGATGCGCGGCCCGACGGGCAGAAGGAGCAGCAGCGACATCAGCACTGCGGCGAGCGCGAAACGAAGTGCGGAAAATTTGAGCGCATCCTGGCCAACCGCAGCCATCCCCATGCGGAGAAACAGGTAGGCGAAACCGAGCAGGGTTTGTGAGATCAGATTTGCCGCCAGGGGCAAGTATTTTTTCACGTTCATATCTCCTTACAGCCGTCTACCCGCTGGCGGCTTTCTTTTATATCGCGCAAGCGCCGTGCTCCCTGGTGCGTACCCGTGCCGCGTCGATCACATTGTACACGAAGATTTTACCGTCGCCGTACTTGCCGGTCTGGGCGGCTTCGCAGACCGCGTCAATCACGGGTTCCACGTCCCCGTCCTGCACGATGGCATCGATGCGGACATTGGAAATCAGCGTCGCTTCCAGCCGCGTGCCGGGAAAAATGTTTTGTTCCAGAATATCCTTTACCAGAAAGCCCATGTGTATCCCTACTGCGGCGGATCTCAGATTGTGCAGCCATTGTAACATATATTTTTCGGGTTGTCATCGGTGAACATCGACAAAATGTCCACTGGTTTGAGCGTTTTGGGCACACTTTGCAAAGCGGTGGGCATTAAAAACGGCGCCCGAAGGCGCCGGCCCGCACAAGCGGAAGATTCAGAGGGCAGCGTCGCCGCGCTCTTTGGTGCGGATGCGCACCGCGTCAATGACGTCATAGACGAAGATTTTGCCGTCTCCGTATTTGCCGGTATACGCGGCCGCGCAGATTTCATCGATCAGCGGTTCCACGTCCGCGTCCCTGACCACAACGTCAATGCGGAATTTTGCCAGCAGGTTTTGCTGCATCTCCATGCCGGGCATGAGGTGAATATCGGTTTCTGCAGCGCGTTTACGCCGTCCGCAGCCAGTCGCTTTGGAAACCGTCATACCGCTCGCGTTGCGCGTTTGCAGCACCGCTTTGACGGCATCCAGCTTTTCCTTGCGGATAAAAATGATCAAGCCCTTCATACAAATTCCTCCTTTGTCGCAAAAATTGTAGACCTTCTCACTAGTATTCTATCGCAATCAATGCGCAGGCGCTAGTATATTTCGGCGGCGTTTGACGGGCGCATGAAAATACGCTATGATGATACCATATGCGATAGGAGGGGATCCTATGAAATTTGTTCTGATTGGCCCGGGGCAGCTCGGGGCGCACCTGATGGAAGCCGCGTCCGGCGAACGCACGGCGATCGGCAAGGACGCCGGTCTGACGCGGGCGTTCGCTGCGGCGCATGGCTGTGCAGGCGCGCTGGATTTGCAGGCCGCCGGGGACGGCGACGTGATTGCGGTGGCTGTTCCGGCCGGGGCGACGCCCATGGTGCTGGAAGCGGTTGCGTCCTGCGCCAAACCGGGGGCGGTTGTGCTCAATTTTGCAACCACCTGCGATATCGCCCCCGCGCTGCGGACGCGCCGCCCGGACATGCACTGGCTGGAGGCCAAAATGGCCGGTTCGGCGGTCGGCATGGCGCACGGGCTGAAAAGCGCGATTGTACTCGGCGCCGGCGATGCGGCGCTGCTTGCGCGCGTGCGCGCGGCCCTGCCCGGGCTGGCGGACTGCATCCTCATGGGCGATCCGTCCATTGTAGCGAGGGTCAATACCATTTCCACCGAGGCCGCGCTGCGTGCAGCCGTGGCGGTGAAAAAGGAGTTGGCCGCGCGCGGCGTGCCGCAGGCGGTCATAGACGCCGCAGTCGGCTGTGGCCTGCCCGGCACTGCGATTTCCTTTCAAAAGGGAACTTTAGGTGCATTTGCGCGGGATATCGTGAAAAAACTGGAAGACGAGCGCTGAATGGGCGCGAAAAATCATTTTTTTTA
>URFQ01000051.1 GCA_900547195.1 uncultured Butyricicoccus sp. | reverse complement strand
GCAAGCAATACGGCAAGGCGATGCGCGTGAAGGATTTGGAGCTGCGCGTGCCTGCGGGTGCGATTTACGGCTTTCTCGGGCCAAACGGCGCGGGCAAATCCACAACGCTTAAAATGATTCTGGGGCTGGCGCGCCCCACCTGCGGTACCATCGAGGTGTTCGGACAAATGGTCAATGACCGCAGTCGGCTTTCCGTCCTGCGGGATATCGGTTCGCTCATCGAGTCCCCTGCCTATTACGGTCACCTGACCGCTTACGAAAATTTGGAGATTTTACAGTTGCTGCGCGGCGTGCCCAAGGAAAATATTGACGAGATGCTGGCAGTCGTGCGGCTGGACGGTCAGAAAGGGAAACGGGTCAGTCAATTTTCGCTTGGCATGAAGCAGCGGCTCGGCTTGGCCGCCGCGCTTTTGAGCCGTCCGAAGCTGCTCATTTTGGACGAGCCGACGAATGGCCTGGATCCGGCGGGCATTCAGGAAATGCGCGAACTGATCCTGTCCCTGCCCGCGCGGTACGGCATGACCGTTGTGGTATCGTCGCACCTTTTGAGCGAGATCGACCAGCTCGCCACGCATGTGGGCGTCATTGCAAACGGCGAACTGCTCTATCAGGATACGCTGGACAGCCTGCACCGCCGCAGTGAGCACCATCTTGCCCTGCACACAACGGATGATGCGGCGGCGCTCGCATTCATCCAGACCTGCGGCGTACCCTGCAAACAGCAGGACGGGCGGCTCATCCTGCCGCCGCTTGCAGACGACGACACCGCCCACCTGACGCGCGCGCTGCTCAGCCGTGGGCTGGGCCTGCTGCGGCTTGAAGAACGGCAAAAGACGCTCGAGGATATCTTCCTTGATCTGACCGGAGGGGCGGTGAGCTTATGACGGCGCTTCGTCTGGAATTCTTTAAGACCAAACGGCGTGGCCTGTGGATGATTGTGGGGGCGTTGATCCTCTGTGAAATGGCATGGCTGCTCTGGGCATTCCGAAACCCGGACGCCGAGGATCTGCGGCTGGGCTGGATGCTGCTGCTTTATAACATCCCGCTTCTCAACGGTATTATCTTCCCGCTGATTGCCGCCGTGCTGGCCTCCCGGCTGGCCGACCTGGAGCACAAAAGCGGCAGCCTAAAGCTGCTCGAAACCGTCCAATCCCCACGCGCGCTTTTTACCGCCAAATACCTGTGCGGAGCCGCCTATGTGCTCGCCGTGAATTTGATCGAGTCGGCCGTGCTGCTCGGGATGGGGGCTTTCTATGGCTTTGAAGGCCCTGCGCCGCTGTGGGCTTATGGGCTGTATTTCCTGTTTGGCCTAGTCTGTGGATTGGAAATCCTCGCACTCCAGCTCTCGCTGTCGCTGTGCATCAAAAACCAGATGGTTTCGCTGTGCATCGGCTGCGGCGGCAGCTTTTCCGGGCTCCTGCTGATGTTCCTCCCACAGCTTCCGCTGCTGCGCGCACTGATCCCCTGGGGGCACATCGGCGCGCTGATGTTCGTCGGCCTGCGCGACTGGAATCCGGAAACACGCATCATGAACCTCTATTACATGCCCATCGACTGGCCTGTGTTCGCGCTCGCAATCGGATATCTGATTATCATTTTTGCAATCGGGCGGCATGCCTTCGCCCGCAAGGAGGTGTGAACCATGTTCTTTGCCCTTTGGAAAGCCGAACGGCTCAAGCTGCGCCGCAGCCCGGTCTGGCTGGCGTTCTTCATTCTTCCCATTTTCCCCGCCTTTTTTGGTACGGTCAACTACTTAAATAACCTTACGCTGCTCGATGACGAGTGGTATTCGCTCTGGACACAGCACACGCTGTTTTCCTGCTATTTTTTCCTTCCGCTCGTTGTGGGCATCTACTGCGCCTATCTGTGGCGGCTGGAGCACAGCGGCCACAACTGGAATCAGGCTTTGACGGTACCCGCGCCGCGCGTCCTGCTCGTGCTGGCAAAGCTCACGTCGGCGCTTGTGATGGCCGCAGGCATGCTGCTCTGGACGCTTGTGCTGTTCGTAGCGTCCGGCAAGCTGTGCGGCATCACCGCTCCGCTGCCGCCCGAGCTGCCGCTGTGGTTTGCCGGCGGGCTGGCCGGCGCTGCGGTTGTCTGTTCGCTCCAGCTTTTTCTCGGTCTCTTGTTCCGGGCGTTCGCCGTACCGGTCGGGCTGGCCATGGTCGGCGGCATTGCCGGGCTGGCCGGGCTGAGCAAAGGCTTTGGGCTGTTGTGTCCCTATTCCCTGCTCTGCATGGGTATGAAAGCCAACAACCCGTGGCGTGAGCTGGATTATCCCGCATTTGCGCTGTCCTGCACCCTGTTTTTCCTCCTGTTCACCGCCCTCTCCGCAGCCTATCTGAACCGGCGCGACTCCTCGACCGGCGCATAAACAATAAAAGCCCCTTGATGCATTTTTCTGCACCAAGGGGCTTTCCGAATAAAGAAAGAGAAGAAATGAGCGGCTTTACCAGGCGGCGATGCCCGCCGGGGAGAAGATGAAGTATACCACAACCACGCACGCCAGCACAATGGCCGATGCGGCATAGCGATACTTCCACGGGGTTAGATCAACCGCGCCGATGTCCTTTTGCACATAAGCCTGTGCGTTCGTGTTGCATCGATGCATGATATACATGATGAGCAGTTCGAGCGGGAACAGCACGGCAACAGCGTACAGATAATGAACCTGGCCGCCGAGCGTGATCAGGAACAGCGTATACGCGATTACATGGAACACAAACATGCACTTTGCTGCGTACTTGGGCAGACGGTTAAAGAAGAAGCCGCCGAAAATTGCAGTCAGCACCGGCAGGGCAATGAGCATGATCATGGAGTCCAGCAGGGTCTTGAGGCCCTGCGAAGCAAAGAAGATAAACGGCGAAATTGCAATTGAAAACACCGCGCAGATGGTGCCGGCAATTTTGCCGACAGAAACCAGCTTCTTATCCGGGGTATTCGGATGCAGGCAGTCGCGGTAAATATCAAGTGTAAACATGGTGACAATCGAATTGAGCACCGAGTTGAAAGACGACAGGATCGCGCCCAGCATGACGGCGGCAAAAAAGCCCATAACCGGTGCAGGAACGATACGCGCAATGAGCATCGGGTAAGCTTCGTCCATCATCGTGACCTTCTCGCCCAGCAGATAGAAGGCAATGATGCCCGGCAGCGCCAGATACATAAAGCCGATAATTTTTAGAAACGAGCAGAAAATGGCGCCCTTCTGGGCCTCTTTGAGGTTCTTTGCCGCAAGTACTCGCTGTACAAACGACTGATGGGTGCACCAGGACTGCATATGCAGGAACAGCAGGCCGGTCAAGATCGTCGGCCACGGGACATACGGCGGAGTGGAATCCGCCGGTGCAATGGCGTTCAGTTTGGACGGGTTTTCATGGATGATGTATTGCATGCCCTCGACAAAGTTGTTGCCGCCGCCCGATCCAAAGGCCGCGCCCAGCGCAATAAAGCCCAGAATCGGAATCATGAAGCCGCCGATGATCAGGCCGACGCCATTGATGGTATCGGATACTGCAACAGCTTTCAGGCCGCCAAAGATGGCGTAAATCGCGCCAATGATGCCGACAACAATGCAGATAAGAATGATGGACTGGAATTTGGTGACGCCCAGCATGCCGGACACGCCAAAGATATTTTCAAAAACAAGTGAACCGGAATACAGGATGACCGGAATCTGAATAAAGATATATAGGCAGATGTATGCGATCGAAAACCAGAGCTTGGTGCCCCGGTCATAACGTTCCCCGATCATCTGCGGGATGGTGGTAATGCCGCTTTTGAGATAGCGCGGCGCAATGTAGTTTGCGAGGATCAGGCAGGCGACTGCTGCAATGACCTCAAAGCCCATGGGGCTCATGTTGGCGGCCCAGGTCTGGCCGTTGGTGCCGACCAGCTGCTCAGCCGACAGGTTGGTCAGCAACAGCGAACCTGCGATAACGAAGCCAGGCAGGCCGCGGCCTGCAAGGAAATAGCCCTCCGCGGTGTCCAGATTATCGCCCCTGGTTTTCCACCACGAAATCACCGCAACCAGCGCGGTGAAGAAGAGAAAGGTTGATACTGTCCAAAGCATACGATATGCTCCTTTTTCCCAATTTAATTTCTTTTTCCAAAAACTAATCCGTATTATATTTCTATATTTTTCTTTTTTTGTATCTCCCAGCGGATAGAAAAGGCCGCCGTTGTGGACCCGGCGGCCTTTTCAGGGATGCCCGAGGAAAAATTTATGCGTTTTCCATGATCGCCTTGACAGCGGTCTTGGTATCGGTCTCCGGGAACAGCTCATAGCCGACGCGGCCGGTGTAGCCGGAAGCCTCGAGATGGCGGAGTACCTTCTTGTAGTTAATTTCACCGGTGCCCGGCTCGTGGCGGCCCGGTGCATCAGCCACATGGATGTGGCCAAACTGATCGCCATAGTTCGTGATGGTATCACAGATGCAGCCCTCGTTGATTTGCATATGGTAGACGTCATACAGAAGCTTCAGGCGGGGCGAACCAATCAGGCGGCAAATCTCCGCGCCCATCTGGGTGGTGGCGAGGAAGTTGCCAACATGGTCGGTGGTGATGTTCAGCGCTTCGAGGTTGAGGTTGATTTCCTCCGCCTCGGCGAGCTTGGCGCACTCGAGCAGCATGTCGTACATCGAGCACAGCTTGACGGTATCGGAAAGGCCGTCGTAGTGGTTGACCACGATACCGCCGTCGCCGAGCGCGTTCGAATGGATCGTCACGCTGGAAGCGCCGACCTTCTTTGCCGCTGCGATGGATTGCTTTAAGTAATCCATGTACTTTTCCTTGTGGGTGGGGTCAACGAGCGAGTAGTCGGCGTCGCCGTTGAAGCCGGAAATTGCAATACCGGCCTTCTCAGCAGCCTCCCGGGTGGCGTCAAGGTCTCGGATGCGCCAGTCCCAGAATTCCACGGCCTCAAAGCCGTCGTCCTTGGCTGCCTGGAAACGATCGAGCCAGTCCAGCTCGGTGTACAGGGTGTCGATACATGCGCATTTTCTCAGTGCCATTATACGTCAACCTCCGAAATCTTGACCGGGCGGCCCTCATGCAGGGACTTGGTCGCAGCCGCAGCCATCAGAACCGGGTACAGGCCGTCGATGCCGGTCACCGGGGTCTCCTTGTCGTTAGCAACCGCGTCTGCAAACGCCTGCATCTCGGAAACAAATGCGCCGGTGTAGCGGTCCCACATCACCTTGTAAGCGGTGCCGTAGGTGGTGCCGTTTGCGGTGGACAGCACGGCGGTATTCGGGATGTCGTTCTCGTTCTGAGCGCAGCCCTCGGAACCGAATACCTCGACGCGCTGGTCGTAGCCGTAAACCGCCTTACGGGAGTTGTCGATGATGCCGATCGCGCCGTTCTCGAACTTCAGGGTAACGACCGCGGTGTCTACGTCGCCGGCCTCGCCGATCTCCGGGTCAACCAGAACCGAACCGACCGCATTGACCTCGGTGACTTCGGAGCCTGCAAGGAAGCGGGCCATATCAAAGTCATGGATCATCATGTCATAGAAGATACCGCCCGAAACCTTCACGTAAGATACCGGGGGTGGCTCCGGGTCGCGGGAAGAAATCTTGATGATGTTGACCTTGCCAACCTTGCCGTCACGAACCATGTCGTAAACCGCGCGGTGGTTGTGGTCGAAGCGGCGGCAGAAACCAATCTGGAGCTTTACGCCAGCTTCCTTTGCGGTGTTGATCGCCTCGTGTACCTTCTTGAGGTCGTAGTCAACCGGCTTCTCGCAGAAGATGTTCTTGCCAGCCTTGGCGGCTTCGATAATGTACTTGGAATGGGTGTCGGTCGAGGAGCAGATCAGGACTGCCTCGATCTCCGGGTCGTTCAAGATGTCGTTTGCATCCTTGGTGGTGTTCGGGATGCCGCACTGCTTTGCAAACGCCTCGGTCTGCTCGTTCATGAACGGATCTGCGATGGTCTTGATTTCCATCTCAGGCACGAACATGGAGATGTTCTTTGCGTGGACCTTGCCGATGCGGCCCGCGCCGATAATACCAACTTTCATGGGTTACCTCCTGTGTCTCTTTCTTTATTTTTCGCGGGGTTTTATCCCCTTTCGATGGTTTCATTATATCTCTGTGCCCAAAAAACGGTATTGGCGCATTCTTAAGAAAAACGTGTGTATTCTTATGATCGCGTCCAATTCCTGCGCATCGAATCGTAAAAAAATACACAGCCAGACAGGGGCGGAACCTGTCAAGCCGTGCATTGTTACGATTTCAATTTTTGTTTTCCAACGACCGGCGGTAATCGCGCGGGCTGAGCCCGACCTTTTTCTTGAAGGTTTTGCAAAAATGCTGATAGTCCGGAAAGCCTGCCTGCTCACTCAGTTCCTTGACCGTCGCTTCCCTCTCCTTCAGCCCGCGCTTGACGTGCGCGAGCCGCGTATCAAGCAGGTACTCGGCAAACCCCACGCCCATTTCCTTTTTGAAGAGCGCGCTGAGATAAGTCGGCGCCAGCCCGGCCGCGCGCGCCGCATGCCCGAGGCCGATGGATTCCTGATAATGTCCACGGATATAGCGCACCGCTTCCCGCACTGCAGGCCCGGCTGCGGCCGGAAGCTGTTCGCTCTGCCGCGCAGCCTGCTGCCGGAGATATTCGTCCACGCAGCCGCTATACTGCGCAAACCGTTTCAGCGAAGCGTAAAAACTCTCTTTCCGGCGCACACCCGCCGCACGGTCGCAGCTGTGCAGCCATTCGAGCACACTGCCGGGATGAGTACGCGCCGCCGCAAACGCATCAAGGGCACACTGGTAGGCGGCTTTGAGCGCTTTTGCTTCGCCGTGCTCCAGCAGGCCGTTAAGCTGCTGCAAAAAGGCTGCCGCGGCGGCCGGCACGTCTTCCGGCATAGCGCACGCACCAAACAAGTACTGCCCCGGCTGATAGAAGCCGCCCTGGAACGCGGCATACGCCTGCTCAAGCGCCTGCGTAAGCGCATCGCCTCCCTCACAGACCGCACTGACCCCCAATACCAGCGGCAGCGCGAGATACTGCGACGCGAAACCGGCCAAACGGGTGCACAGGCCATGAATCCGCTCCTCCCAGCCGCGCGCGGATGGAATGCTACCCAGATCCAAAATCGCCGCGCCAATCGTGGGCGACAGCGCGACAAACTCCGCTTCTCCCACACTGCGCGTACACAGATCAAACAGGCTGCGCACCTGCCGGCCGTCCGCGCCCACGGGCTGGAACAGAAGCAGCGCGCAGCGCCGGTACACGCCCGCCAAACCGGCTTCCTCCAGCATGCCGGGCAGCTCGTCCTCCTCCAACGCCCCCGTCAGCAGCTGTGCCAGCACATCCCGCTGACGGCTTTTTTTGCCCTCGCGGGCAAGCGCCTGAAGCTGCCGGCGGTCATCCATGGTCTTCCGGCGCTCATCCACTTGCGACCGGATATTTTGCATCATTTCACACATGGAATCTTCGTTGATGTGGTTTTTCAGCAGGTATTCATCCGCCCCGCTTTGCAGCGCGCTTTTCACGAGTTCAAAGTCGTCGTGACAGCTGAGCGCGACCAGCACGCCGTCGTAGCCCCCCGCGCGCAGACGGCGGATCAGTTCTATGCCGTCCATGCGCGGCATGCTGATGTCGGTCAGAATCAGGTCGGGCTTCAGCCGCCCGGCCAGTTCGAGCGCCTCCTCGCCGTCCCGCGCATCGCCCGCGACCTCAAACCCAAATTTGCTCCATTCCAGCGTGTCTTTCAAAAACATCCTTACGATGAGGTCGTCGTCTACCAAAAGCACCTGATACATGTCATCCCTCCCTTTTCCCGTCAAAACCGTCCATGGTATCCCGGGTTAAAAGCTGCCCGGTGAGCAGCGTTTCGGCGGGCACTTCTTCACCTTCCAGCATAGCAAGCGCGCATTCCACTGCCCGATAGCCGATTTCATGGCCCGGCTGGGTGATCAGCGCCTCCATCGCCCCGCTGCGCACGGCTTCCATCGCATCGTCCTGCGTGTCCACCGCCACAATCGGGCAGGCGTCCCCTGCCTGCTGTGCCTGCGCGGTCACGGCGCCAAGCCCCAGAACCGCGCTGGTGCAGAAAATCGCGTCCGCATCCGTCAAGGCGCGCGCACAGTCATAGCCCTGCGAGAATTCACCCTCGGTGTAATACACCTCCGGCACGGCAAACCGCCCCATCTGATTCAGCTCTTCCAAAAAGGCGGCCACGCGCGCGGTATGGGTCGACTGCATGCTCAATCCGGACAGCACAGCAATTTGTGCGCCGTCCGTTAGTTTGCCCGCCAGATAATCGGCGGCCATGCGCCCAATGCCCGCATTATCTGCACCGATGTAGGGCAGTTCGCTGTCGAGCGCACGGGTATCGACCGTGAGCACTGGAACGCCCTTCTCTCCGGCAAGCTCCACAAACCATGCGGTATGATAGGAATCGCACGGTGCAACCAGCAGCACGTCCACTCCGCTGTCCAGCAGGTTCCGGATGTGTTCCGCCTGCTCCTGCCCCGCCTTTTCATCGTAGGGCGCAAGCAGCAGCAAATCGGCGTCCCGGTCGGCCGCGGCCTGCTCCATCCCCGACCGGATTTCCATCCAGTATTGACTGTTCATGGCCTTGAGTACCACGCCGATGGTGTGCTTTGGCTGCTCCACCATTGGATAGACTTCCCCGCATCCGGTGAGCAGCAGCAAAAGCAACAGCCAAAGGCATCCCTGTTTCTTCATCGGTTTCCCTCTCTTTATATACGGTATTCCTCCGGATCGTGGCTAACTGGCAGGTCAAATTTCGCACAAGTGCCCTCTCCCGGCATGCTGGTGATGCAGAACTGCGCGTTTTGCCCATAATAGAGCGCCAGACGCTCCCGGATATTGCGCAGGCCAATGCCGGTCAGGCGGCGTTTGTCCTCCGCCGGATCGCCCGCAAGCAGGCTTTGCACGGTCTCGTCATCCATCCCTTGGCCGTTGTCCCACAGGGACAGGTGCAGCCGCCCATCCCGCACCGCAGCGGCCAGCACAATACGATTGTCGGTACGGCGGGTGTCAATGCCGTGAAAAATTGCGTTCTCTACCACCGGCTGAAGCAACAGGCATGGCACATAGCAGCCCTTTGTTTCCTCCGGCACCTGATATTCCACCGTGAAGCAATCGGAATAGCGAAATTTTTGCAGGGACACAAAGCTTTCCACCAGCGCGACCTCCTCGCGCAGCGCGATGAACGCGCCTTTTTTCTGAATGCTCGCTTCCAACAGGCGAATGAACGCGCCAAGCTGGTCGGCAAGCGTCCTGTTGCGCTGCAGCGTCGCAGCAAAGCGGATGGAGTTCAGGGTATTGTACATAAAATGCGGCCGGATCTGATATTGCAAAGCGAGCAGTTCGGCCTGTTTCTTCTCGGTCTGCTCGTGTACAACCTGCTGCACCAACCCATCGATGCGGCCGACCATGTGATTGAAATGCTCGGTCAGCAAGGCAAATTCATCAGTCTGGGACGGCGTAATCCGGGTGGTGAAATCGCCGCGGCTGACCTTGTCAATCGCGGCCGTCAGCTGTTCGACCGGGCGGTACAGCCATTTGCTAACCGCCCACGCCACGCCAAGCAAAATCAGAAACACCGCCGACATGACGAGCGCCTGTACGGTCTGCCGGTTGCGAATGCTTTCGGTGAGCCGGGTTCGGCTGCTCAGACACACCAGACGGTAGCCGGAGAACGGCGCCTGTACGCTGGCGTACAGGCGGTTCTCCCCGGCACTCCCGACGTCGACGCGGTTTGCAGGCAGCGTTTCCAATCCGGGCGGCACGCTGCCAATCTGCGCGACCGAAGCCGCCGAAGAGACCCGGCCTTCCGGATCCATCATCTGATACTCTTCATCCCCGGCATTGGCCAGGGGCGCAAGCAGGTCATAATACAGCCGCCGCTCGTCGATGGTTACGCAGAGGGCGCCGAGCGGCGCGCCTGCGCGATCCTTCACCTCCGCGGCATAGGCGTAGACCTGCTGCGACACCCTGCCGATGGCGCTCCGAAAAAACAGTGGCGTCAGCGGTTCGTGCACAGCCGCACGAACCCACGGAACCTGTTCCGGGTTTTCCGCCAGGCAGACGGTATAATACTCTTCCGAGCTGATAATCTGCCCAGTGTCCGGCAGATACAGGTACACTGCATCAAGCAGGCTGTTTTCGGGCAGAAACGTGCGCAGCTCCCGCGCGACTGCCGCCGCATCATCATAGCTGCACGCGCCCGCAAGATAGGCCGCAACCCGGCCGCACAGCGCTGCATCTGCCGCCATATGAACGGACAGTTCATACGCCTGCTGCATCACGTTGTCAAAACGGGCGGCCTGCAACCCCATTTTTTCGGTCTGTGCTGCGATATAATTGTGCTCAATCAGTTTCCGTGAACTGTGATAGTTATACAGGAACAGCCCTGCGGTAAATAAAAAGGCCACCGCCAGGATGCCGAGCATCATCCGCGACCGGAACCCCAATTTCATCCGTTTCCCCTCCCCGTCGCCTTATTTTTCTATTATAGCATAAAGGGCAAAAGATTGCGGCAAAATTTATTGCATAGGCCCTTCGCTTTGTGATACAGTTATAGTAATCTGTGTCGAAAGGATTCCATACCCATGAATTGCCCGCTTGTGAGTATCATTGTGCCCATTTATAACGCCGCGCCAAGGCTTGCAACCTGTATTGACAGCATCCGGAAGCAGCGCTATGAAAACCTGGAAATTTTCCTGGTGAACGACGGCAGCGAAGATGTGAGCCTGCCAATCTGCGATATGTATGCGCGTATCGACCCGCGCATCGTGGTCATCAGCCGCCCAAACAGCGGCGTTTCGGCCACGCGCAACTTTGCAATCGAACAGGCCCACGGCGAATACCTCCAGTTTGCCGACAGCGACGATCAGCTCGACTACAACGCCACCCGCCTGCTGGTCGAGCGCGCGCAGGAAACCGGCAGCGATATGGTGATCGCGCACTACTGCCGCGTGGCGGGCGACAAAGTGACGGTTCACGGGTTCTTAAACGAAGGGCCGGTGCTCAATCAACAGCAGCTTGCCCTGCATCTGCTCGACGAACCGGCGAGCTTTTATTATGGCGTGATGTGGAACAAGCTGTATCGCCGCGGGATCATCATGGAGCACGACATCCGCTGCAACGAGGAGCTGACCTGGAGCGAGGATTTCCTGTTCAATCTGGAGTATATCCGGTATTGCGAGCGTTTCTGTGCGCTGCAAACGCCCATCTACTATTACCGCAAAAACCCAAACAGCATTACAGCCACCAAGGTGAACCTCATCCACTCGGTCAAAGTCAAAACCAGCCTGTTTCCCTACTACAAACAGCTTTATACCGACATTGGGCTGTATGAACAGTTTAAACCGCAAATTTACCGCTATCTGTTTGCCTTTGCCGAGCATTCCTAAACGCCCTTCCGTGTCTGCACCCTGTTGTGCAGGCACGTTGACTGCAAAAAATCCCGCCGCGGCTCGTGCGTCCGCGACGGGATTTTTTAAGAGAATAGGGAAAACGCATTTTTAAATGCTGTCCACAAAGCGCAGGAAAGCGGCGCGCCCTTCTTCTGTGCGTTTGTAAACGCCTGCATGTTCGAGCACCCGCGCGAAGACCTTGCCGGTCTCGGCCTGTACGATGGCGAGCGCATTATCCGGCGTAACATCCCCGGCAAAACGCTCTGCCCAGCCGGCATGGGAAGCGGTCAGCGGATTGGCGTACAGGTCGCCGCCCGCGGCAAGCGTATCCGCAACTGCGGCCAGTTCGGCCTTGAGGCGGGCCGGCAGTACGGCCAGACCCATCACTTCGATGAGGCCAATGTTTTCCTTCTTGATATGGTGCAGCTCCGCATGCGGATGATATACGCCAAGCGGATGCTCGTCGGTTGTGATATTGTTGCGCAGCACCAGATCCAGCTCATAAACGCCGTCCCGCATGCGCGCAATCGGGGTAATGGTGTTGTGTGGCGTGCCGTTTGTTTCCGCAAAGATGAACGCCGCTTCGTCCGTATAACCGCGCCATCTGGTCAAAATTCTGTCGCCCAGCTCGACTAAGCGGCTGCTGTCCGCGCACGACAACCGGATGACCGACATCGGCCACTTGACAATCCCTGCCCGCACGTCCTCGAAGCCCGGGAAGGACAGTTCGCATTCCACCGGCGCCTTTTCCATGGCAAAGGTGTAATGGCCGCCCTGAAAATGGTCGTGCGCCAGAATGGAACCGCCCACGATGGGCAGGTCGGCGTTGGAGCCGACAAAATAATGCGGGAACTGACGCACGAAGTCGAGCAGCTTGCCAAAGCAGGCGCGGTCGATCTTCATGGGCGTGTGTTCGGAATTGAAGCAGATGCAGTGCTCATTGTAATATACATAGGGCGAATATTGCAAAAACCACGGGCTGCCGTTGATCTGAATCGGCACAACGCGGTGGTTCTGGCGCGCTGGATGGTTGACACGGCCGGCGTAGCCCTCATTCTCTTTACAGAGCAGGCAGCGCGGATAAGCGGACGCAGGAAGGTTGCGCGCCGCCGCGATGGCCTTGGGGTCTTTTTCCGGTTTGGACAGGTTGATCGTAATGTCCAGCTCCCCGTACCCGGTCGGCGCTTTCCATTGCATGTCTTTTGCAATGCGGTCACGGCGAATATAATTGGTATCCTGCGCAAATTTATAATACCAATCGGTCGCGGCCCGCGGACTCCCCGCGTACAGCGCTTGGAACCGACGGATAACCTCGCTCGGTCGCGGGGTCAGCTTGCTCATGAGCATGGTGTCAAACAGATCGCGGTACACGATGCTGTCCTCAGGCAGCACGCCGCGCTCATGCGCGTCATCCATGAGCTCGTTCAGGACTGCCGGAAGGTCAATCCCCGATGGTTCTTCTCCACAATCGGTATAACTGTCCAGTTTCAGCGCTTCCAACAGGGCGTTTACTACAAACACCCCGTCTTCCGGCTCGATGAGGCCGGTTCGCAGGCCGTAGGTCACCAGCTTTTTGATCGCAAAGTCCGCGCTCATGCTCATGCCTCCTGATACCCGCGTGGATGGTCTTTATGCCACGCCCATGCGGACGCCACAATGGTTTCGAGATCGTCATATTGCGGTTTCCACCCGAGCACGGTCTTGGCCTTTTCCGAGGACGCGATCAGCTGCGCCGGATCGCCGGCTCTGCGCGGCGCGACATCGGCCGGAATCGGATGACCGGTCACCCTGCGCGCGCACTCGACCACTTCCTTGACCGAAAACCCCACGCCGTTGCCCAGATTAAACACATTGTTGTCCCCGCCCGCCAGCAGGTGGTCAAGCGCCAGGATGTGCGCCTGCGCCAGATCGGTCACGTGGATGTAATCGCGGATACAGGTGCCGTCTGGGGTGGCGTAATCGTCGCCGAAAATCATGATCCTGTCGCGCTGGCCGTTCGGCACCTGAAGGATCAGCGGAATCAGGTGGGTTTCCGGATTGTGCGCCTCGCCGATTGCACCGGACATGTGCGCGCCTGCGGCGTTGAAGTAACGCAGCGCGACAAATTTCAGGCTGTGCGCCTGCGACACCCAGCGCATCATTTTTTCCATAGACAGCTTGGTTTCGCCGTAACAGTTTGTGGGGTCGGTACGGTCGCTTTCCAGGATCGGTACGCGCTCAGGTTCCCCGTACGTTGCCGCGGTCGAAGAAAACACAATTTTGTCCACATCGTGCGCCACCATGGTCTGGAGCAGCACCAGCGTGCCCGCCATGTTGTTGTCGTAATATTTGAGCGGATTGACCATGCTTTCGCCGACCTGCGAACTGGCCGCAAAATGGATGACGCCTTCGATATCCTCCGACTGAAACACGTGCTCCAGCGCTGCGCGCGAACGGATATCCACTTCATAAAACCGAGCCTTTGGGTGTATGGCCTTTTTGAAGCCGGTTTGCAGATTGTCCACCACAACCACGTCGCGGCCCGCATCAATCAAATCATAAACCGTGTGCGACCCAATATAGCCTGCGCCGCCAAGTACCAGAATAGACATAATAATACCTCCAAAACCTTTCTCAGACAATTAATGGAATACCGCCTTCGGGGCGGATGGACAACACATGGCACATGCCCGCACCGAGCACGGCCTCCATATGCGTCTGGAACCGGTCCAACTTATCAAGCGGGACAAACGCCTGCAACGTTCCGGCAAAGCCGCCGCCATGCACACGGTATGCCCCCGCATCACCCAGCACATGCCCGGCAATGGCGAGCGCCACCGAAACCGCCTGTTCGCGCGGGGTGCTACAGCAGAAGACGTTTTGCAGGTACATAAAAGAGGACTGTCCGGATTTGGTCACAAGATGCAGGAACTCTTCAAAATGATTCGCTTCGAGCGCTGCGGCCTCCTGCTGTGCCCGGCTGTTTTCCTCAAAGAAATGGATGGCCCGCAGCACCGCGCGGTCGCCCGCTTTGCGGCGTAGCTGCGGAATCGCCGCGTAAAACGCCTCGGCATTGACCTCGCGCAGCACATCCTTATGAAAATATGCAGCCACTTCCTTCATTTCCACCGGAATCGCGGCATATTCATCGGTCAGGTCAGCATGATCCGCCCCCGAATCGATGATGCACAGCGCACAGCCATGCGCAGCCAAATCGACCGGGATCTTTTGGATCACCGGATTCGCCGGATCGCGGAAGTCGATCGCCACCGCGCCGCCAACTGCGGACGCCGTCTGATCCATCAGGCCGCACGGCTTGCCAAAAAACACATTTTCAGCATACTGGCCGATCTGTGCGATTTGCACCGCGGTCAGCGTGCCGCCGCAAAACAAATCGTTCATAATGACGCCCAGCATGACCTCATAAGCCGCAGAACTGGACAGTCCCGAACCGCCAAGCACATCCGAGACCATATATGCGTCAAATCCGCGCACTGGATGGCCGAGCGCCCGAATCTGTGCCGCCACGCCGCGAATCAGCGCCGACGAGCTGTTCTTTTCCGCCTCAACCGGCGTGTTTCCCTCGAGATCAATGATTTCCATTGGATATCCCTCGGACACAATCCGGATCGTATCTGTGCTGTTCGGGGCCGCGCAGGCGAGCACATCCAGATTGACGCTCGCGGCAAGCACGCAGCCATGCTGGTGGTCGGTATGATTGCCGCCGATTTCCGTGCGGCCGGGCGCACTGTAGATGCCAACCTCTGCATCGATCCCCGCGTCAAACGCATGCAAATATCCTTCTGTTACATTGCGAATGCGGCGCTTCGCGGACGAAGCATTGCCGGTGCAGTAAATAGATCGAAGCCGGTCATCGTAGGTTCCGGCTTCCAACCGGGAGAGCAGATGGGAAACTGCGATCATGTTCATCACCTCATAAATTTATGATAAAATAGTTTTCGTAAAATTTCAAGTAAAACTTTACTAAATTTCACAAACCAGCATTTTACCGAAAACCCGTCCGTATTTTTGTAGATCCTGCTCAAACACAAAGGAAGTCCCGTCCGTCGAACAGGACTCAGCGTGTCAAAAAGTTTTTCGCGCCGCAGCGCGCGTTCAATATTAAAAAAGTCGCGACATGTGCGTGACTTTTTAACAAAAAGAGTTCTGAAAAGGCTCATTCATGCGCCTTTTCAGAACTCCCCCGCCCAGAGCCATTTATGGCGGCGGGCGTACTTGTCGAAAAACTGTAGTTTTTCGACAGTCTGAACCCCGTCCGTGGAACAGGGCTTCCTTTCTCATTTGCGGGGGGCGGCGACGGTATCCCGCAGCACCAAGGTCGGGGGTACGATCACCTTTACCGGATAGGTGCGTGCCCCTTCCCGCTTGCCGCTGCGTTCGCATACCATCTGTACCGCAAGCGCAGACATTTCCTGCATGCGCGTGGAGATGGAGGTCAGCGGCGGGTCGACCATTTCGGACAGCGGCGTATCATTAAACGACACGATTGACACGTCCTCGGGCACACGCAATCCGGCGCGCTGCAAAGCGCGCATCGCGCCGATGGCGTTTTCCTCATTTGCGGTTAGAAACGCGGTCGGCAGATCCGTGTTTTTTTTCAGATAGGCGGTAAGCGCATCGGTGGTCTGCCGGGTGTTCATCGGCACGTCCACCAGCAAATCGGGCGAAAACAGCCCATGTTCGGTCATAAACCGGGTAAAAAGCACATGCCGGCGCTCGGGAGCCGGCTGTTTCCAGTCGTCCAGCTTCTCTGCCGGGCCAATGAAGCCGATGCGTGTATGGCCGCGCTCCATCAGCGCCTCCAATGCCTGATACACACCGAGGCGGTAATTGATCACCACTGCATCCGAACGGCGTTCATCCGGCGCGGAATCCAGAAAGACCACGTTGCCGCTCAAACGGTGCAGCATTTCGACCTGCCGCCGTGTAAAGATGCCAATGGCAATGATCCCATCCAGTGCAGACGGTGTAAGCAGGGAATAGCCGGTTTCCTCCTGATACAGCAGGGACAGCAACTCGATTTTTTGCTCCATGCACGCATGTTCCACAAAGCGGCGCAGGTACAAGTAGTATGGATCCTCCAACTGCTCAGCAGGGGACAGCATTTCGGCCAGCGCAATGCGCAATGCCGTTTTCCCGCCGCTCTTCTTGCTGCGGGAGGTGGTATAATTCAGCGCTCCAGCTGCTTCAATCACCTTTTTCCGGGTCTCCTCGCTGGCAGCCATTGTTGGGTCGTTGTTTAAAATACGCGAAATGGTGGTGGAAGAAAAGCCGGTATACTCGGCCAGTTCCTTCAGGGTCGCCATAGGAACACCTCTTTTACTGAAATTGATGCTTATATTTTACCTGATTCGGCCCGCTATTGCAACAGGCTATTTTATCGATATTGCAAGTAATCCAAAAAACGCTTCACCGCCAACGACGCCGTCTTTTTCTCCCGCAAGGCAAGACCGATGCGGCGGTATGCAGGCGCGTCCAGCTCTTTTATGACAATGCGGTACGGCACACGCCTTAAAATCAACTCCGGCAGGATGCTGACGCCCAGCCCGCTTTCCACCATGGACAAAATGGCATAGTCATCCCATGTCGTGAAGTGTACGCGCGGTGTCAGACCACGCCGTTCAAAAATTGCGGAGATTTCCGCTTTTGCCCCCTTTTCCAACAGCATAAACGGATCCTCGCACAGTGCCGCCACCGAAACCCGCTCACATCCGGCCAGACGGTGGCCTTCCGGCAAAATCGCAAGCAGGCGATCCTGCGCCAAGAACATTGTTTCCAAATCCGCGTGCGCGGGCAGCCGTACAAACCCGCAGTCCACGCGCCCTTCCAAAACCCAGCTCTCGATCTCGGTATAATCACCGAGCAGCAATTCATAGTCCATATTGGGGAAATCTTTCTGGAATTCGCGAATAATGTTTGGCAGCCAATGGGTCGCCACGCTGGAGAACGTGCCGATACGGATCAAGCCCGACTGCAATCCATTCAATTCATCGACCTGCATTTGCAGCTTCTGATATTCCTCACATACACGTTTGGCATACGGCAGCAGTTTCACTCCGTCCGAGGTCAGCCGTACCCCGGCGCGTCCACGCTCCAGCAGGCAAACCTTCCACTCCCTTTCAAGATCCCCAATCATCCGGCTGATCCCCGACTGGGAATAGCTTAGCGCTTCGGCAGCGTGCGTAAAGCTGCCGCATTCCACAGTCTTAATGAAGGCCATATATTTCTGGATGTCCACACAGCCTTCTCCTTTCCATCTGATTTTCTCATGCATACTATGCAAAACATTCGCTTTTGATATTGTTTTAAATATGGTACACTGAATGCAGCAAAAAATCAAGTAAATGAGGCGAACGTGATGTCCTATGCAATCGAAATTCAAACGCCGTACCGGCCGGCCGCGAATCCATCCGCAAAGGGCAGTCTTGAGGTGAAAAAACGATGAAACCTGATCAAAACCGAATTGTCGTCAAAGTTGGCTCCTCGTCGCTGACCAACGAACTGGGGAAAAGCGACCTGCGTTCCTTTGACCGGCTGGCCTGCGTGCTGGCCAACATTCAAAATATGGGGTATGAGGTAATCTTGGTATCCTCCGGTGCAATCGCCGTGGGCACGCACAAACTGCGTCTAAAAAACCGGCCAACCAGCATCCGGCTCAAACAGGCTGCCGCCGCCGTCGGCCAGGGCAGCGTCATACGTCTATATGGCAAGTTTTTCGGGGACTATGGCAAAACCATCGCGCAGATTTTGCTTCATGCGGAAGACATTGAACACGCGGAAAAGAAAGAAAACCTGATCCATACGTTTGACGCCCTTCTGGAAATGGGGGTGATTCCGATTGTAAACGAGAATGATGCGGTTGGCTCTGCCGGAGTGGAATCGGAACAGCGTCTGTTTCGGGACAACGATATGCTTTCCGCAAACGTAGCCATCCTGTGCCGCGCGCAGAAACTGATCCTTTTGTCCGACATCGACGGCCTGTACGACAGCGACCCGCGCCTGCATCCAAACGCGCAGAAAATCCACCGCATCGAGCGCATTGATGACAGCGTCTATGCGCATGCGGGCGGAGCCGGTTCGCGCCGTGGTACGGGCGGTATGAAGACCAAGCTGCAAGCCGCATCGCTCGCCACCGCGCATGACATTGACACGACGATTACGAACGGCAAAAACCCAGAGGCGCTCTATGATATCCTCCAAGGCGGCAACGCCGGGACGCTTTTCCCCGGCAGGCCGGCATGAAAAAAGCGTATTTGAAGTATCTTCTCGCGCTGCTGCTGTTTGGCTTCAATGGCATTTGCTTATGTGTGATAAAGAAGTAATAGAAGTGTAAAAAATTTTGCCGTTGCTATCCGGCACTTAGGGCTGTGCCGGATAGGTCGGGCTTAGGCTTCGGGCAAGTCAATCTTGCCGACAAAGCTGTAATAAATCTCAATGTCCTGCCTG
>URFQ01000050.1 GCA_900547195.1 uncultured Butyricicoccus sp. | reverse complement strand
CTCGGCGGCTCCGCCGATCTGGAAGGTGGTATGACGGTACATCGGCTCGCCTTCGATCAGGCCGAGTTCCTTTTTATATGGCTGCGTTTTTTCAAAAAACAAACGATAGTCCATTCTATGATGCCTCCGTAAAAGATTCTTCCTCAGGTTATAGTATACCATATTCCGTATCCGCTGTGGAGGTTTTTTTGCACCGCCGGGGCGGATCAAAGAGCGAAGGCTGTTGCATACAGGCAAAATATCCATAGATAAAGAAGGCGCCCGGCGGGGCGCCCTCTGCACAATTTAGTTGGTCAGCCAAACCTCTTCGCTTTCGTGGGTTTTCGCGCGGCCCATCAGCACGCTGATCGCCTCCTTGGCGCTGCCGCCCTCGTACAGGACATGGTACATGGCTTCCACAATCGGCATGGAAACACCCATCTTTTGCGCCAGCATGTACCCGGCCTCGGTCGCGTAATAGCCCTCTACCACAGCGCCAACCTCATCCATGGCCTCCTGCACATTTTTGCCCTTGCCGATCAGGATGCCGGCGCGGCGATTGCGCGAATGCATGGAGCAGCAGGTGACGATCAGGTCGCCCACGCCGGACAGCCCGGCAAAGGTATCCTGCCTTGCGCCCAGCGTCACGCCAAGGCGTGCAATCTCGGTCAATCCGCGGGTCATGAACGCTGCCTTCGAATTATCCCCCAATCCAAGGCCGTCCGAAATTCCTGCGCCGAGCGCGATGATGTTCTTGAATGCGCCGCCCAGCTCCGCGCCGATGATATCCGGCGAGGTGTAAACGCGGAACACATCGCTCATAAACACGTCCTGCGTCAATTCAGCTGCCTGGCGGCTGGCCGAAGCCGCAACAATCGCGGTCGGGATGCCGCGGGAAACCTCTTCCGCGTGGGTCGGGCCGGTCAGCGCCACAATGGGGTTTTTACCGCCCATCGCGCGGTCAATGGTCTCGGAGAAGCGGCAGTAGCCATGCTTGGCGTCCAGACCCTTGCCCACGTTGATGACCGGAACGCCCTCCGGCAGGACCGCCGCAAGACTTTCGGCAGTCGAAGCGACCGCGAAACTCGGCACCGCCATCACGACCAAATCAGCCGCAGCCGCGCCCGCCATATCGTTCGTGATCTCGATGCCCTCCGGGATTTTCACGCCGGGCAGCAGCTTTTCATTGGCGCGCTCCTTTTGCAGGCGCTCGCACTCTTCCTTGAAAAAGGTCCACATGGTCACGCAGTGGCCGTTGTTGTGCAGCAGGATTGCCAAGGCCGAACCCCAGCCGCCGCTGCCAAGAACAAAGATTTTCATGATTTATACCCTCATTTCTGATCCGCATCATCGTGAATCTGCGGCTTGGAATGAAACGAAAACCGATTTTCCGTGCCCGAAAGGATGCGTTTGATGTTGGAGCGGTGCATAAACACCACCGCGGCTGCCATCAGCGCCGCCACGACGGACAGGCGCGCGTCTCCATAAAAAATCTGCATGGTGATTGGGAAGCTGATCGCGCCCAGAATGGAGCCGAGCGATACCCACCGGGTGAGCGCCACCGCGATTACAAACAGCACGAGCGCCACCAGAAAGATGCGCCAGTCGAGAAATACCAGCATGGTCGCACCGACCAGCACGCCTTTGCCCCCGCGGAACCCGAAATACACTGGGAACACATGGCCAAGAATGACGAAAATCCCGGCCACCAGCTTGCCCATCATACCGGCGAGCACACCGCCGATGGCGAGTGCCGCGGCCGCCTTGGCGATGTCGCCGAACAGCACGAGCAGCGTCTTTCCCGTGCCCATCGTGCGATAGGCGTTGGTCAGCCCCGCGTTTCCGCTGCCGTAGAAACGGATATCCTTACCCAGCGTCAGTTTGCAGATAATAATGGCAAAGCTGAGCGAGCCAAGCAGATACGCGCTGGCTGCAATAATGAAAAAATGAGATACCCCCATAGCTGTCCCCCTTCTCCGTGTTAATCATCCTTGTCGCCGCGCTGGCGCACCACAATGCGCACCGGCGTGCCGGTCAGGTCAAACACCTCGCGAATCTGGTTTTCCAGATAACGCTGATAAGAAAAATGGAATAGGCGGGCGTCGTTGCAGAAAAAGACAAACGTCGGCGGCGTCACGCCGGCCTGCGTGACATAATAGATCTTCAAACGGCGGCCCTTATCCGTAGGCGGCTGCACACGTGCGGTCGCTTCCGCGAGGATCGAGTTGAGCTGTCCGGTCGGGATACGTTTGTGGTTCTGTTCGTAAACATGCGCGATCATGTCGTACAGTTTCTCCACACGCTGGCCGGTCAGCGCGGAGATAAACAGCACCGGCGCATAGGGCATGTACGCCAGCCCTTCGCGCACACGGAGCGTGTATTCCTTCATGGTCTTCCCGTCTTTTTCGACGAGATCCCACTTGTTGACCACCACAATGCAGGCCTTGCCCGCATTGTGCGCTTCGCCCGCGACCTTGGTGTCCTGTTCGGTTACGCCCTCGGTTGCATCGATCATAATGACGCAGACGTCCGCGCGCTCGACTGCCATGAGCGAACGCATGACCGAAAACTTTTCAATCTTCTCTTCCACCTTGGACTTTTTGCGGATGCCCGCCGTGTCGATAAAGGTAAACTTGCCGTATTGGTTGTCCACATCCGCGTCCACGCTGTCGCGTGTGGTGCCCGCCATATTTGAAACGATGACGCGCTCCTCGCCCAGCACCTTGTTGAGCAGGCTGGATTTGCCGACATTTGGCTTGCCGATCAGGGCAATGCGGATGCGGTCGTCCTCTCCATCGCCTTCTTCCTCGGGCGGGAAATACCCGTACACCGCGTCGAGCAGATCGCCGGTGCCGTAGCCGTGCAGCGCGGAAATACCGTGCGGGTCACCGAGGCCAAGGTTATAGAACTCAAAGATGTTCGGATCGGGCGCGCCCGGTTTGTCGCACTTGTTGACCGCCAGCACGATCGGCTTGCCCGAGCGCTGGAGCATGGAAGCAACCTCCTCATCCGACGCGGTCACGCCGGTCTTGAGGTCGGTGATGAAAATAATCACGTCCGCGTGATGGATGGCCGCTTCGGCCTGATAGCGCATGAACTTCAGAATCTCGTTGTCGTTCTTCGGCTCAATGCCGCCGGTATCAATGACGGAAAATGTGCGGCCGCGCCAGTCGCAGTCCGCGTACAGACGGTCACGGGTGACGCCCGGCGTATCCTCCACGATGGACAGGCGCTTGCCTGCAAGCCGGTTGAACAGCTGCGACTTGCCGACATTCGGACGGCCGACGATCGCAACAGTAGGTTTCGACATTATGGAACCTCCTTTTTAAAAGCGGGGTTATTCCTCAAAAATTTTTGCCAGCAGGTCGGCGCCGTCAATTTCGACCGGCACAACCGGCACGCCGATGCGCGCGCTGACCTCGGCGGGCGTCGTGTCATCGAGGAACACATCCCCACCGTCGCGCAGCATGTTGGCGGAAATGAGCACACGCTCCCCGAGATCCCTGCCTTCCAGCTGTGCGGCCAGATCCTGGCCGGTGATGAGGCCAGCGACCGATACGCCGTGGCCGAAAAATTCATTACGGATTTCCACCACTTTACCACTCAAATTATCGCACACTGCCCGCGCTTCGTCAATGAGTTTTGCAAGCGTCGGTCCGGCGGCTTTGCCGGTCGCAATGGTGAACGGACGCGGCGTGCGTCCCGCGTAGTCGGGCAGGGCCAACCGGAATTCCTCACAGAACAGCGGCAACATACCGATGCCGTTCTCAAACTGGGTGAAATCCTCGTAATAGTCCGCGTCCGGCAACGGACGTCCGGCCTTGAGATACAGCTCGTCACCGCACCACGCCAGCCGGGTGCCGTGCTTTTCGAGGCAGGCTGCCGCAAACGGTTCCACGAGATCAAGGATGTTTGCCGCACCCTCCGGCGTCGTGGCTTTAAGCGGATACAGCCCTTCGCGGTGACGGGTTTGCCCGAACGGCACCACCGAAATGCTGTTGACCGCCGGGAATAACGCTTCGAGGTCGTGCAGGGAGCGCTTCAATTCCTCACCGTCGTTCAGGCCCTCGCATACCACCAGCTGGCAGTTCATCGTGATCCCCGCCCCGGCAAAACGCGGCAGCAGCGCAAGCGCTTCGCCCGCCCGGCGGTTTTGCAGCATCTTGACGCGCAATTCCGGGTTCGTAGTCTGCACCGAAATATTAATCGGTGAGATGTGCATGCGGAGAATGCGCTGCACATCCTCCTCCGACAAATTGGTCATGGAAATATAGTTGCCCATCAGAAAGGACAAACGCGCGTCATCATCCTTGACATACAACGTTTCACGCATGCCCCTCGGCAACTGGTCAATGAAGCAAAACACGCATCGATTGGAGCAGCGCTTCATTTTGTCCATCAGATAGTGCTCGAAGTTCAGTCCAAGCGGCTGGCCTTCGGCCTTGCGCACACGCACTTCACGCACTGCGCCGTCCGCCCCTTCGACCGTCAGCGTCACCCGGCTGTCATAGCTGTAAAACTTGAGGTCGAGCACGTCCCGGATGGGCGCGCCGTCAATTTTAAGCAGGGTTTCCCCCGCTTCAATGCCCGCGCGCGCGCAGGGCGAACCCGCGTCGACCGATACGATTTTAGACGCCATCCCGCGCCTCCTCTCTGAACATGAAAATAGGGAAAGCCGGAGCTTCCCCTATCCTTCTGTAAATTGATTACGCCTCAGTCTTGACAATCTCACGGCCATTGTAATGACCGCAAGCCTTGCACATTCTGTGAGAAAGCATGAACTCGCCGCAGTTCGGGCACTTTACCATGCCGGGGAGCGAAAGCTTCCAGTGGGAGTTACGTCTCTTATCACGTCTCGCTTTGGACGTTTTTCTCTTAGGTACTGCCATGTGGTAACACCTCCTACTCTATGTTCTGTTATTTTGCAACCTAGTCCTGATCCTTTTTCCCGTCCAGCAGGGCGGCAAGCGCCGCAAGACGCGGATCAATCTGCCTGGCCTCGCACGAGCATTGCTGCACGTTGCGATCCACACCGCAATGCGGGCAAAGCCCCTTGCAGTCTTCCTTGCAGAGATAGGTCATACGCACCTGAAGCAGCAGCTCGGGGACAAGCACGTCCTCGACCTCGACCGCGTCCTCTTCGATGACGAACACATCGTCCTCTTCCGAGCCCTCCCGGGAAAGCACGGTCTCGACCTGTGCCGTGAGCAGCACATCGAGCGGCTTTAAGCAGCGCGAGCAGCAGGTGGAATACAGCGCCTTGATTGTACCGGACAATGTGAGCACGCCGAGATGGTTTACGATCTCGCCCTCATACTGCGCCGGATGCTGGAACGGATGCGCGCCGTACAGCTCTTCGCCGGAAAGGTCGGCCGACCCGGAAAACGGAATCTTGCTGCCGTACACGCCATTCAGTTTCTTTAAATCAATCTTCATACCTACCTCACATGGTACATCTGATAGTATACTATACCGAAATGTTATTTGTCAACCAAAATACGCAGAAAAAGCGTATTTTCTTTTTGCCGCGGATACGTTATACTGGAAAGGAACGAACACACCGCACAATGGAGGTTCCATTTTTGAAAGAATACAAAATTTCCAAGAACGACAGCGGCCAGCGTCTGAATAAATTTCTGGAAAAGGCTGTCCCCCTGCTGCCGCCCGGCCTGATGCACAAATATTTCCGCCTGAAACGCATCAAAGTGAACGGCAAACGCTCGGAGCCGGCATACCGCCTGCTCGAAGGGGATCTTGTACAATTATACATCAACGACGAATTTTTTGAAAGCCCTTCTGAAGCAGAAGCCTATCAAAAAATTAAAACGCCGCGCCTGTCCATCGTTTATGAGGATGGGCACATTTTGCTCGCGGACAAAGCCCCCGGTATGGTCGTCCATGCCGACGAGCAGGGGGACACCGACACTCTCATCGCACACATCCAGGCGTACCTGTTCCAATCAGGCCAGTGGGACCCGGCGGATGCGCTGTCTTTCACGCCTGCGCTGTGCAACCGCATTGACCGCAACACGGGCGGTATCGTTATCGCGGCCAAAACCGCGGAGGCGCTGCGCATCCTGAACGGCAAGATCAAACTTCATGAGTTAAAAAAGCGGTATCTGTGCGTGGTACATGGCGCGCCGAACCCGCGCAAGGGCCTGATTGAAAACTATCTGCGCCGCGATGAAAAGCGCAAGCAGGTCGAGCTGTTTGAGCGCCCTGTGCCGGGCGCAAAGATTGCAAAGACGGTCTACCGCACGCTCGCCAGCCGCAATGGGCTGTCCCTTGTAGAGTGCAGCCTGCTCACCGGCCGCACCCATCAAATCCGCGCACATATGGCTTCTCTCGGCTGCCCCCTACTCGGAGACGGCAAGTATGGCAAAAACGAGCAGAATAAGCGCTTCGGGGAAACCGGGCAGCTTCTCTATTCCTATCAGCTGACCTTTTGGTTTGAAACGGACGCGGGCGCGCTCCAGTATCTGGACGGCCGGACGTTCACGGTCAGGAACGTACCGTTTGTCAAAAAGTATTTCCCGGATTACCGGTTCTGACGATCGCCGGGCGTAAAAGGGGCGCTCCCCGCAGGGAGCGCCCCTTCCGCTCAATGCGGCTGCCCGTCCGCTGGTTCATAGCAATACCAGATACTTGCAGCTGCGCCCTGGTCTTGTCGCCGCTTATGTTTTTCCTTCCATATAATTGCATATTTTTATAGCCGCATTTACTGCAAAAGGTGTAATTAATGTTAATATGCTGCTGTACGGCGGCTTTTTTCGCTATCGTGCGGCAGTTATTTTTATTAGTATTTCACTTATATGATGATGCCATCCTGCACGGTAATCACACGGCTGCTGCTTTTTGCCGCCTCCGGAGAGTGGGTTACCATAATGATTGTCTGGCCGGTGGTCCGATTGATTTCCCGGAGCAGGTTCATAATCCCGGCCCCGGTCCTGCTATCCAGATTTCCTGTGGGCTCATCCGCAAAAAGAATTTCGGGATTGCCAATCAGGGCGCGGGCGATTGCCACACGCTGCTGCTGGCCGCCGGACAGTTCGCGGGGCGTATGTTTACGGCGTTCTGACAGGCCGACGATCTCCAAAATCTGATGGATCTGCTTTTTATAGCTGCTCATCTTTTTCCCATCCAGGAGCAGGGGAAGCATGATGTTTTCCTCCACATTCAGGTTGGGAATGAGATTATAAAACTGAAAGACAAAGCCAATTTTCTGCCGCCGGATGCGGCTCATTTTCTCGTCCCCAAAGCGGGAAATGTCCGTCCCGTTCAAAAAGACATGGCCGCCGGTCGGTGTGTCCAGACCTCCGAGGATATAAAGCAGCGTGCTTTTGCCCGAACCGGACGGCCCCATGATGGATACAAATTCCCCCTGCATCACCTGCAGGGAAATATCCCTCAGCACCTTTGTGTTCGTACTGCCAATCTGAAAATCTTTGATGATATGTTTTCCCTCAACGGCAATCCTGCCAACATTTTGTTTCATTTAAAAGGCCTCCTTTTCTTCTGTATCATTCAAACCTGATTTCTTTCACCAGTTTCATCCTGCGGCTCTTTAAGATCGGAACAACAGAACCAAGCAGTGTTACGGCAATCCCCCTGCCGCCTGCGGCTAAAAATGTGACTGCATCCAGTTCCGGCACCATCGAAATTTTGGGGCCAGCCACAAGGAAAATTGTCTGGATTTCCATATAGGAAACGAAAATGGCAATTACGGCTCCGATCAGGCCGGAGGAAAAGCTCTCAATCAGCGTCATTTTTATATTCTGGCGATTGGACAGCCCCATGGATTTATACATGGCAATACTGCGCCGCTTTTGAATGTAGTTGATCAAAAGGTTATTGATAACGCCCACCGTCGCCAACAGCAAAATGAAATAAGTCATGCTATGCATCGGCTGCAAGAAGGCGCCCACGGTAGAAAGCGCATCTATGTTAAACTCTTCTACCGTCCGGCTCCAGTTTGACGTATCGCCAAACAGATCACGGATCTGTACCATGATTGCATCCGGGTCTGCGGCGGTGTAGGCGAGGAAATCATAAGCAGACGCGCCAAAATCGGAAACTGCACAGGAAGAAGAAATGACCGCTTCCACATCCGTAGCCCTCGACTTGAAACTGCCAACTACCTTGTAATCCGCCTGCCCGCTGCCGGCTGATAGAGATAAGGTATCCCCGACCGCAAAGCCGGTCCGCTCCATACAGCTTTCACTAAGCAGAACGGCTCTTTCTCCGGCAAAAGCGAAAATCGCCTGTTCCTCCATGCCCTTTTCCGTGTAATGGAGCGCCAGCATGGAACTGTACCATTCCAAATGATCGGTTGCTTCCAAACGGCTGAATGTGACGCCGTTCGCCTGCATCTGGTTTTCATACGCATGGACGGGAAGCACTTTTTCTATCCCATCCATCTCTTTCACCTGATCAACAAAATCCTGTTCCATATATCCGTCCGCAAAGCCCTGTAATTCCGCCCCATTAAACACGTCGCTGACATAGGTTGTCACAAAATTACCGACGACAGTGATTGCAATCACGGCGGAAATGCTGATGAACAGCAGCGTGATATTTTGAACCGTATTCTTGTTATCCCGCATATTCCGGGCGGCAAGCCTGCCCGTATTCCCCAAAACTGCTCCATAAATACGCTCCAATCCCATAGCTATCAGGTTTGTCAGCAGAGGGACAATCAAAATCGTGGCGGCAATCAGGCCCAGCAGGGAAAAACCACCGGCCAGATACAGCATATTTCTGGAGGCCAGCTTGGGGAGAATGATGGATACCACAAATAGCGCCACGCCTGCGGCCAGAATAAAACGCCGGGGAACCTGCTTTTCCTCCACGCTTCCCAGCACCACATCCTTGATCGGCAGGCGGCTGGCGCGGCGCACCGGCAGCCACGCGGAGAGCAGGGACACAACCACTGCTACAGCAAAGGAGAAAAGGATGCTGAACGGCGAAATGACAATCGGAATTTCAATTCCCTGGGAAAGCGACTGCCCCATCCCCTGTAAAATCAGTTTCAGAACCAGTGTGCCGACCGGAATACCGATCAGGCCGCCTAAAATTCCATACAGCCCGCTTTCCAGCAGCAGGATTCGGGTAACGGCTTTCTGCGTCGCACCGATGCTGCGGAATGTGCCGATTACCGGCAGACGGTCTAAGGTAATGACCTTATAGCTGCTGTAAATGATAAAGACGCTCATGGTCAGGGAGAAAAAGCTGATCAGGAAAAAGGGCATGGATTTCTGCCTTGCATCCGCAGCAATCTGCGCTTCATTCACCACTTCCGACACGCGATAAGCCCCATCCGGCAAAGCTGCGGACAGTTCATCCTTCAGTTCCGCAGTCGAAATTCCCTCGGCAGGCTCCACTAGAATTTCCGAATAGCCGTCCGTCTTACCGAACAGCTCAGATAACGTCGTAAGAGGCAAAAGGGCCGTTGCACCTCTGGTATGACGGAGAAAAACCGTATCATAAGCGGCCACGGCCGCCACTTCCAAAGGAACTGGCTGTCCCCCGATTTGCAACGTAATGGTATCGCCCGCCTGGATTCCATATTTTGAAGTAAAACGGTCGGGCAGGATCACCTTGTTGCCGGTAAAGTCCGTAATCTCGCCGCCATCCGCTAACCGGGGCGGATTAATTGCATTCAGCTTGGATAAATCCGCACCAATTAAGTCAACCGTTTCATAATATCCGTCCTCATGGTAAAGAGCCGTGCCCGTGAGCATGGGGACGCTGGCCCGGATAGAAGACAGCTCCGGCAGGGTGTTCTCCGCAATTTCTCCTTCCACAGTAGTCACGGACAGGGTGGCGCTGCCTGCCATCCCTCGCGCCATTTTCCGCTGGGCGCTTTCATACGATGCGCCGGTCGAGAACGATACAAACAATAAGGTGGTAGAGAGCAAAATGGACAGCAGCATGACCGCCGTTCTCGTCTTTCTCTCTTTGACATTCGTCAAAATGTATTTCAAAACAATTTTCAAGACAGCACCTGCTTTCGATCGGACGGCTTACCGTCCGTGTCTAATGCGTTTTCAATTGCTTTTAATATGGTACCACTGGTGAGCGTGGCGCCGGATATGGCATCCACCTCCAAGCTTTGCGCGGAGGAAACCGCACCGGCAATTCGCTCTGCCTTCTCCATATAGGAAGCTTTATGCTCCACAACCTCAATATCAGTGATTCTGTGATCCTGAACCTCTACCTTAACAACAGCAAAAAGAATTTTGTTTTGACAAACGCCGATATACTCACCGTCCGCAACCGTGTTTAAGTCAACCTTACCGATGCTCAAAGTCTGTGGACGTAGCAGGGCTGCGACAACCGCAAAACAAACACAGATCGTAACCGCAATCGTGATTAGATAAGAAACCGCTTTTTTCCACTTACCTTTCATGCTGTCACCTCCAAACTAAAAAAAGGCTGGCACCTATCATATAAAATAGAATAGCGTGCCAACCTTAATCTAATTTTCAGGCAACCTTAATTAACCTTAACCGGGAAAAAACCAATTTCAAACGTTGTTCCAATACCCGGAATACTGGAAACAGAAATCATGCCCCCATGCAGGTCGATAATCCCTTTTGTGATTGCAAGGCCCAGCCCTGTTCCCTCCGGCTTTTGCTCCGTATTCGTCCCTCGATAATAGCGGTCGAAAAGCCGTTTTGCAGCCTCCGGCTCCATGCCCTTCCCATTATCGGCAACCTTGATTTTTAATGCAGCTTGGGACGCCGATATGCTTACTGTAACTTCCGTGTGTTCCTCTCCATGCACAAAGGCGTTGATGATTAAATTTCGAAACGCCCTGGTCAAAAGCATCTGGTCGAATGAAAAAATGACTGTTTCGTCTTCGCTTTCAAAACGGATAATGCGATTTTCATATTCCGGCGTATTCAAAATGTCTATTACCAGTTCTTTCACGAAACGGACGATATTCTTATCCTCTCTGCGTATAGGGAGCATCCCGTTTTCTAATTGATAGGTCAGTTTCATATCTTCAATCAGCTTTTCCATATAAGAAACATTTTTCAGCATAACCTCAGCATAATGCCTTCGGCGTTTCCGGTCGCCTCCATCCGTTTCCTGCAAAATCTCCGCATACCCCTTGATTGGAGAGAGAGGCGTTTTGAGATCGTGGGTGATGTTTTGGATCCACTCCTCCCGTGTCTTTTCTGTCTGTGCGCGCAGATGATCGCTGGCTCTGATTTCAGCATCCAGCGTGTTCAGGCTGTCATACAAATCATGAAATACCCCTTGTTTCTGAACCGGGAGATATTCTCGGACGGAAATTTCCCGAATAGCGGTCATCAGCCGTTTGATCGCTTTTGTTGTCAGCGATCCATATAGAACGCCAGAAACCAGCACCAGCAAAAACAGGGCGCAAAGCACCGGCACAATCATCGTTTTACCGCCTGCAAATCGCTCGCCATTGACATACATTGTCACTTTGGAAACATTCACAGGGAAATAGAGCAGATAGGCAACCTGGGTTCCGGCATCAGCGGCCGCCCCTGCACAGATAGTCGTTTCTCCATCCGCTGATTTTCCGTTTTGAACAAGCTGCAAGAGTTCCGTGCTGGAATATGCTGTGCTGGCCTGCTCCGGCTTTTGATAGCTGAATACCTCGCCGCCCGAACCGTCTAAAATCTGAATGCCAATTTTATGCTCCTGTAACAACGCCATGCCAGCCTGTTTTACCTGCGGCATATCATTGATAAAGATGATTTGCTCTTGGAAATCCGCCGTAAATACTTTGGGCCAATCACTCCTGATATTCGCGCCGTCCGATGTCCGAACAGAAACCGTCTGGAAGAAAAAGTACCCTGTCAGCAGAACCGTTCCCAACAGCGCCAGGAAAAAGATCAGATAAATGTGAAATATGGTGCGATAACCTGAGCGTTTCATTTAATCAGTCCTCTTTTTGAGCTTATAGCCCAAACCTTTTACGGTGACAAGCTGCCGGGGAGCAGACGGCACATCTTCAATTTTTTCCCGCAAGTGCCGGATATGCACCATAATGGTATTGTCACAAATGCTGCTGCACTCCCCCCATACCTGTTCGTATATCCTTTCTTTGCTTACGATTTTATCCGCGTTTTCCATAAGATAGGATAAAAGCAGAAATTCACGGCCAGTCAACCCGATTTCCTGCCCGTCTTTATAAGCCCGGCAGCTTTCCACATCAATTGAAAGGGGGCCGACGGTCAGCCGGGCCTTGTGATCTGGTGACGGAGCCATTTGATACTGCTGGCGGCGTAGTTGGGCTTTGATACGGAACACCACTTCGCGGGGGCTGAACGGTTTTGTAATATAGTCATCGCCTCCGCAGGACAGGCCGAGTATTTTATCTATATCATCGTTCTTTGAGGATAGGAACAAGATGGAGCAAAAGGAGAACGCCCGTATTTGTCTGCATACTTCCAACCCATCTATGTCCGGCAACATAATATCCAGCACGATCACGTCCGGCTGAAACTCCTGGCAAATATGAACGGCCTCTTTGCCGGTATAGGCCTTTTGAATTGCGTGAAAGCCCTCTTTTTGCAGCACTTCTTCCATCAGGTCAACAATATCTTTTTCATCGTCAACCAACAAAATTCTATTCTCCATTTTTACACCTGCTTTCTTTCCGGCGGCCATCTATTGGCTTTTCCGCATCCTTGGGTATCATCCAGATTTTTGCTACCTTAACAGCACCGGGAATACGCCCCGCAGCGCAGTAATAATTTATCCATCTTGGGGTCACACCCCATTTTTCGCTTGTCTCTTTTAAGCTCATATAGTCCATACCTGCACCTCCGATAAATCGATTATAATTCTCTATCTCGAATAAAACAAGGAATATGATATGAATTATAAAATGAAGACAAAACACATATCAAATCTTTCCATACACATCCTATGAACAATAGAATGTAATAGGGTAATGTGATATGCTGAATATAAACGATTGCCCTGGCTTTGAAACCCTCGGAACAGATGTTCAGCAGGCGCGTGAAGCAGTCTGTATATCTCGCCGGTAGCTGGCTGAAAGGGTTGGCATCAACCCACTCTACCATGGCAATATTGGGCTGTGTAGTACAATTCCAGGTGTGCCGGTTGTGATGCGGCTCATACGGGTATGTGGGCTGCCAGCAAAACGCTATTTTAATCCCAGCCTTATGAAGCAGCGAACAGCGCAAGCGGACAAACCATAAGCTAAGTCTTTACCCGGAAATGGGCGCGAAAAAGGGACACCATTCAAAACAGTGTCCCTTTTTGTGCATTTCGTTCAAAACCCTTGCCCGTTTAGCCGTCTATCCGAATAATCTGTTCTTTCCTTATCCATAGTCGGCAAATGCCGGGCGGCCGCTTCTATTTTTCTTTTTGGGGGTTAGAGAACCTTCTCTTCGTCCTTCACGTCCTTCATGGACAGATTGATACGGCCCTTGTCGTCGATATCCATGACCTTAACCCAAACCATATCGCCTTCCTTGACCACGTCCTCAACCTTCTCGACGCGATGGTTTGCCATCTTGGAGATGTGTACCATGCCGTCCTTGTTGCTGGTCAAGTTAACGAATGCGCCGAAGTTCATCAGGCGGACAACCTTGCCATAATAGATCTCGCCTGCCTCCGGCTCCTTCACGATCGCCTCGATCATCTGCTTTGCAACCTCAGCGTCGGAAGCCTTTACCGCCGCAATGGTGATGACGCCATCATCGCTGATATCCACCTGTGCGCCCGACTCGGCAACGATCTTCTGGATCACGCTGCCGCCCTTGCCGATGACCTCGCGGATCTTATCCGGATGGATCTTCATGGTGGTCATCTTTGGAGCCCAATCGGATACGTCCGCGCGCGGCGCCGGGATGGCCTTGAGCATGATCTCATCGAGGATGGCATAGCGGGCAACGCGGCACTTCTCAAATGCCTGCTTGATGATATTCGGGGTCAGGCCGTCTACCTTGATGTCGACCTGAATCGCGGTGATGCCCTTTTTGGAGCCGGCAACCTTGAAGTCCATGTCGCCGTAGAAGTCCTCAACGCCCTGAATGTCGGTGAACGTGGTCTCCTGGCCGCCATCGGTGATCAGGCCGCAGGAAATGCCGGCAACCGGCGCTTTGATCGGGACGCCGGCGTCCATCAGGGCCAGCGTCGAGCCGCAGACCGAACCCTGTGAGGTCGAACCGTTGGAGGAAATGACCTCGGAAACCAGACGCAGCGCGTACGGGAACTCCTCGACGGACGGGATCACCGGCAGCAGCGCGCGCTCAGCCAGTGCGCCATGGCCGATCTCACGACGGCCCGGGCCGCGGGATGGGCGGGTCTCGCCGACCGAGAAGGACGGGAAGTTGTAATGATGGATATAGCGCTTTTCCTTCTCTTCAAAGATGGTATCCAGCTCTTGTACGTCGCCCAGCGTTCCGAGCGTGCAGGTGGTCAGAACCTGCGTCTGGCCGCGGGTGAACATACCGGAACCGTGTACACGCGGCAGGATGTGAACCTCGGAAGCCAGCGGGCGGACTTCCTCCATGCCGCGGCCGTCGACACGCTTGCCGTTTGCCAGCCAGCGGCGGACAATCTTCTTCTGAAGCTTGTCGACACACTCTGCGAGGTTTTCACCGTGCTCTTCGAGATATTCTTCGTCAAGGGTCGCGGAGAACTCGTCCACAATGGCGCGCACGCCTGCGTCGCGGACAGTCTTGTCGTCGGTGTCCATCGCGGCCTCAAACTTGTCGTTTACCGCAGCCTCAAGCTTGTCAAACAGATCATGGTCGATGTCATGATGCTCATACTCAAACTTCGGCTTGCCGATCTCGCCCTTGATTTCCTGAATAAATGCGCAGACCTTCTTGATCTCCTCATGCGCCTCCATCAGGGCGTCAAACATCTGATCCTCCGGAACTTCCTTTGCGCCGGCCTCGATCATAACGATCTTGTCCTTGGTTGCGCACAGGGTCACGTCCATCTCACTGACCTTGCGCTGCTCGGCAGTCGGGTTAATGACAACCTTACCGTCTACAATGCCGACCTGGCAACCGCCAACGACATAGTCAAACGGGATATCGGAAATGGAAACCGCGATGGACGCGCCCAGAAGGGCAACAACCTCGGGCGAATTGTCGTAATCGTTCTCGAGAACCGTGCATACGATAGAGACATCGTTGCGCAAATCCTTCGGGAACAGGGGGCGCATCGGGCGGTCGATCTGGCGGGAAGCCAGGATTGCCTTTTCCGACGGGCGGCCTTCACGGCGCATGAACGAGCCGGGAACGCGGCCAACCGCATACAGGCGCTCCTCGAAATCCACAGAGAGCGGGAAGAAATCAATGCCGTCGCGCGGCTTTGCGGATGCGGTCGCGGTGACGAGCACAACGGTCTCGCCGTAACGCACCAGGCACGAACCGTTTGCCAGCTGCGCCATCTTGCCGGTCTCAACGACCAGCGGGCGGCCTGCGAAGGTGGTTTCGAACACGCGGTAGTTTTTAAAATCAAAATGGTTGATGTTGCTCATAGCTGCCTCCTAAATAAAGTATTTTTCGTTTCGGGCAATAGGCAGTTTTTAGCACTTGAAGCGCAGGCCGATCCGGACGGCTTGTCCTTCAACTGCTAAATAACTGCCCTGCTTACCGGATGGGTACAATGTGCAAAAGGGGGGCGGCGCCCCCCCTTATCGCTAAAATTACTTACGGATACCCAGCTTCTTAATCAGCTCACGGTAGCGGTTTACGTCCTTCTTCTGCAGGTATGCCAGCATGCTGCGGCGCTTACCTACCATCTTCAACAGGCCGCGGCGGGAATGGTTGTCCTTCGGATGCTGCTTCAGGTGCTCGGTCAGCTCCTGGATGCGCGCGGTCAGGATTGCTACCTGTACCTCCGGGGAACCGGTATCGGTTTCGTGAGTTCTGTTTGCCTCAATGACAGAGGTCTTGACTTCCTTACGGATCATGGTAAATTCACCTCATAGAAATATTGTAGTCCCCGCATGCTGCGTAAAAGGCTGGTGAAGCGGCGTGCTGAA
This sequence comes from uncultured Butyricicoccus sp., assembly GCA_900547195.1. Classification (GTDB taxonomy): domain Bacteria; phylum Bacillota; class Clostridia; order Oscillospirales; family Butyricicoccaceae; genus Butyricicoccus_B. Next base: position 3,040 of record URFQ01000050.1, on the reverse strand, counting down.
CGCGCCTTGTCCCCTCAAACGAAACATGGGGCAAAACTAAGAGTAGTTTACCATGCTTCCCGGGATTTGTAAAGCGTTTTCTGAAAAAAACCGTCAAAGCCCGCGCAACAGGAGAAAATCCTTCATTTTTCCTACCATTTTAACAGGATATTGCATTCAGCAAATTGCTGATTTGTTCATAAGTTATTCACAAATATTTTATGAAATTTTCATCTTGCAGGATTCGACGTCAAAGGATATAATCTTTATCATCGAATGACACCGAGGGTGTCTGTCGCATGGCATTATATTGTGAATAACGCGGCGGGCTGTGCAATAGCGCGGCCGGATGCCGCGTTTTTTCTTTATTGGCCGCAAGTTTTCCTGCGTTTCCGGGCGAAAAGCCCGAAAACGCTTTTTTATTGCTGCGCAACAAAAACGATTCCACGGAAATAGCCTCCGCTTTTCACGCTGCGGCAAATACGGATAGCAGGCTGCGGCCTGTGCTGTGTTTCATTTGCGCATTTTTGCCGGGGCTTTGGCGGGCGCATCCTTTTTTGCCGGCAGAGCCTGCCGCCTGCGCTGCTCCCGCTCGCGTTCACGGCCGATCCGGCTGCCAACCGCCATAAATGCAACGCACGCCAAAAAGACCAGGATGGTGGCGCTCAGCCCCAAACCCAGCCAGTAAATTTCGGTAATAAAGTGTGATGTCAGCTGCGCCGCGACATATTCCAACCCGGACAGCGGCCGTACCATAGTATCAAAAAAACCGCCCCATTCTTCTGCGATGGGCTGCTCAATGAACAGCAGGGCGGTCAGCGTGCCGATCACAGCGCGAAACAGCACTGCCACCCCATACAGCATTTCCATCGCAAGCAGCGTGCGCACACGGGCAAAATTACCCACCGCCATAACCGCCAGCAGCACGCCGAGGTACACGCAGGAGGCAATGCATTCGGGCCGGCCGGCAGCACCGCTGCTTCCATCCAGATAAGCGGTTATCAGGAAAGCCCCCGCGAGCCAGATGGCAAGCCCTGCTGCCAACCAAAGCACCCATTCCGCTTTCCGGCGTGAATTCCTGCGTGTCCCCATTTCCGTCACTTCTTTCTCTTTGGATAGGCCAGGGCGGCGGGGCGTAACCCGCGCCCTCCCGGCCGTTCTTTCGGAGTATTCCGATTACTTTACAATTTCCTTCGCTGCCGCCGCGAGCGCCGCAACCTTCGCGTCCGCCGCCGCCTTATCTTCCGCCTTGGCCATGATGTAGACCTTGACCTTGGGCTCTGTGCCGGACGGACGGATAATAAAGCTGGTACCGCCCTCCAGTTCGTAATACAGCACATTTTGACCCTTCAGTTCAATTTCTTCCGTTTCACGGGTGGCCACACAGGTACGGACGCCTGGCAGATGATCGCGTACATACTCCACCTTGGAATCGCCCACCTGGGTGAGCGGGGTTTCGCGCAGTTCCGCCATGAGTTCCTTCATGCGCTCGAGGCCGGATACGCCCGGCATCACAATTGAAATGGTCTGCTCAGAATAATAGCCATATTTTTCGTACATGGTCTGCATGGCGTCGTACAGGGTCATGCCCTTGGTACGGTAATATGCCGCCATCTCGGCGATCAGCATGGAAGCCGTTACCGCATCCTTATCGCGCGCATAATCGCCTGCAAGATAGCCGTAGGACTCCTCAAACGCAAAAATATATTCATGCGAACCAGTGGCCTCAAACTGCTTGATTTTTTCCGCAAGGAACTTGAACCCTGTGAACGTGTCGAAGCAGGCAACGCCGTTCTTCTCCGCGGCGGCGCGCGCCATTTCAGTCGTGACCAGACTCTTGAGAACCGCCGGATGCTCCGGCATGGTGCCAGTGAGCTTTTTAGCCGTAATGACGTAGTCAATCAGCAGCACGCCCACCTGATTGCCCGACAGGGTGATATACTCGCCGGTCTTGTCGCGCAGGACGATACCGGTGCGGTCCGCGTCCGGGTCGGTGCCGATAATCAAATCCACATTGTTGTCCTTGGCCATCTGGATCGCGATGTTGAAACCTTCTTTGTTCTCCGGGTTCGGGGACTTGACGGTCGGGAAATCCCCGTCGATCACCATCTGCTCAGGAACGCAGATAATATGCTTATATCCGATCCGCCTGAGGATTTCGGGTACTAGGCGATATCCCGCGCCGTGGAACGGCGTGTAGATGAGCTTGAACTCATCGGCAACCTGCGCCACGCAGTCTGGGTTGATCGCGACCGCACGCACTTGCTTCAGATACGCCTCATCGGTCTGCCAGTCCATCATATGGATAAGTCCCGCCTTCTTGGCCTCTTCGAAATCCATGCACTGGATATCCTTGAAGAAATCAAGCGCGTCCATTTCTTTTGCTACCACATCAGCCTCCTTTGGCGGAAGCTGCGCGCCGTCCTCCCAGTAAACCTTGTAGCCGTTGTACTCCTTGGGGTTATGGGACGCCGTGATATTGATGCCTGCAATCGCACCGTAATAGCGAATCGCAAAAGACAGCTCCGGGGTGGGGCGCAGTTCGTCATACAGTTTGACCTGGATGCCGTTTGCTGCAAGGATGCAGGCCGCCTGCCGGGCAAATTCTGGCGAGAAATGGCGAGAATCATACGCAATTGCAACGCCGCGCTGCATGGCTTCCGGGCCATTCTCCCGAATCAGGTTCGCAAGGCCCTGGGTCGCTGCGCCGACCGTGAAACGGTTCATGCGGTACAGGCCCGTGCCGAGCACGCCGCGCAGACCCGCGGTGCCGAACGACAGGGGCGCAAAAAAGCGATCCTTAATCTGCTCTTCATTGCCGCGAATTGCTTCCAACTCTGCGCGCTCCTCCGCAGTCAGCGCGTCCGAAGACAGCCAGCGTTCGTATTCGGACATAAAATCCATATTACAATCACCTCATGATAGAATTTTGGCACTTAGCTTATGAACATTATACAATAATTTACCCATATTGGGAAGCCTTTTTCTCAATAATTACAAGGTGCTTTCCTTTATATGTAATATTTACTGTGTATTTTTCACGGATAGCCTGTAAAACCCG
>URFQ01000049.1 GCA_900547195.1 uncultured Butyricicoccus sp. | reverse complement strand
CTTTTTTGAGAATTTTATACGCGCTGTGGCGCGGGGAGCTTTTTCGACAAGCTAAGACAGCCGGGGTACGGCTGTCTTTTTCGTTTATACGGCTGCCTTCCACAGGCCGTGCAGGTTGCAATATGCGTATGCCGCAACCGGCTTGTCGCCTGCGAGTGCAAACACCGCTTCCGGGGCTTCTCCGGGCAGGAGCGCCTTGCGCTGGCCGCCCTTTTCGGTCTGCAGATAAATCCACTGGATGGAATGCTCTTCCGCCATCGGATGCGATGCCGAACCGACAGAAACGGTCACCTTGTCGCCCTCGACCCGGATGACCGGGACATGCTTCTCCTGCGCGGCGTCTGTGCTGCCGGGGATCAGCTCGGTCATCTTCTGGCCGCAGCACATCATCGGTACGCCGGCGTCGTGGATTACGCCGACTAGGTTGCCGCAATGCTCACATACAAAAAAACGCGGGTCACTCATTTTCCTCATGCCTCCTTGAAGGGATCACAGTTAATAACTATTCCTATTTGCTAATACAATACCACAGCCGATGCCGGCTGTCAAGCAATATTTTTACCCTTTCCCAGCATACCCGTTTTGCGCCGTTTTATCCCCTTCCAGCCCACGCAGTGCACGCTGGAACAGTTCGATGTGGTGTTCTTCGTCCTGACGGATCCGTTCGATCAGCGCCCGTGGCGCGCCGTCCATCCGGTCCGCCAGCCTGCGGTACTCGTCGCACGCCTGCCGCTCCCCCTGAATCGCCCGGCGCAGCATGGAGGGCACGTCGCCCTGATACGTGACCGCACCCGACGACCACCACATTGGCCGCCCATTGGCATAGCTCAGCAGCCGTGGGTCGCCGCCAAACTGCAAAATCAGTTGTCCCAGTTTCTCCAGATGTACCATTTCCGTGCGGGAGACGCAGGCAAACAGCTCGGACAGATTGCTGAGCCCTGACCCGCCAGTGAGCAGGCTGTTGTAAAAATACTCGGCCACCGCCGTCAGCTCTCCGCGCGGACCGGCATACGCGCCAAAGAGCGCGCGCACCAGCGCGGGGTTTGGTTGCTGCGGCCCCACCTTCGGCCATGGCGTCATCAACATATTGTGCACACATTTATTCACAGCATGTCGCCTCCTATTGCTTTATCAACAGCTTATGCACAATACTGTCAAATGGTGCCTCTCGAAATGCGAGAAAAAAAACGTGCGATTTCGTATAATGTGCCAAAAGCATTCCGGCTACCTTGACAAGGGCAGGCAAACAGTCTAAAATACTAAGTACAGCTTGTCCGCAGGCCCTATATCTTGTGCGGTGGACAAGCTGTAACTACGAAATTTTGTGAAAATTGCGATTTTCGCAATTTTATGGCATTCTGAAAGGACAGACAGGGCAATGATTAAGCAGATCGTCAAACGAGACGGCCGGACCGTGGATTTTGAGCTGGATAAAATTGCAGAGGCGATTTTTAAAGCGGCGCAGGCTTCCGGCGGCCGGGATTACGACATGGCGACCGAGCTGGCCGGCCAAGTGGAATCCGCTCTCGAAGCCGGTTCGCTGACCTGCCCCACGGTCGAACAGGTACAAGATGTAGTAGAAAAGGTGCTGGTCAAGAATGGCCATGCGCGCACCGCCAAGAAATACATTCTCTACCGCGACGAGCGCACCCGTGTGCGTGAAATGAACACCCGCCTGATGAAGGTGTACGAAGACCTCACATTCCAGTCTTCGCTGGAAAACGACGTCAAGCGTGAAAACGCCAACATTGACGGCGACACCGCCATGGGCACCATGCTCAAATACGGCTCCGAGGGCGCCAAGCAGTTCTATGAAATGTTTATCCTCGACCCGGAGCACTCCAAGGCGCATCGTGAGGGCGACATCCATATCCACGATCTCGATTTTCTGACGCTGACCACCACCTGCTGCCAGATCGACCTGTTGAAGCTGTTCCAGGATGGTTTCTCGACCGGCCACGGCTTCCTGCGCGAGCCAAACGACATCCGTTCGTATTCGGCGCTCGCCTGCATCGCGATCCAGTCCAACCAAAACGATCAACACGGCGGCCAGAGCGTCCCGAACTTTGATTATTCCATGGCGCCGGGCGTAAAGAAGACCTTCCGCCGCGCCTTTACCGAGAATCTGACCAAGGCGCTTGAAATCTATTTGGAGCAGGAGGACGGCGAGCTGATGAGCAAGGCGGTCATTGGCCGCTGCGAAAAGGAAACCGGCAAATGGGCCTGCTTTGCGGGCGACAACGGTTTTGACGAAGCGGTGCGCGCCGTGCTTTTGGAGCAGGCCGAGGAAAAGCTCGTCGATAAAATCCTGCGTTTTGTCCGCAAATATGCGGTGAAGGAGACCCGCCGGAACACCTATCAGGCCATGGAAGCGCTGGTGCACAACCTCAACACCATGCACTCCCGCGCGGGTGCGCAGATCCCGTTCTCATCCTTAAACTACGGCACCGACACCTCGGCCGAGGGGCGCCTCGTGATGGAATGCCTGCTGCTCGCCACCGAGGCCGGCCTTGGCAACGGCGAAACTTCGATTTTCCCCATCCACATCTTCAAGGTCAAGGATGGTGTGAACTTCAACCCCGGCGAGCCGAACTACGATTTGTTTCAGCTCGCCATGCGCGTGTCTGCCAAGCGCATGTTCCCGAACTTTTCATTCCTCGACGCGCCGTACAACCTGAGGTATTACCGTCCCGGCCATCCGGAGACCGAGTGCGCCTATATGGGCTGCCGCACCCGGGTGATCGGCAACGTCTATGATCCGGCGCGTGAAATCGTCAACGGCCGCGGCAACCTGTCCTTTACCTCGATCAACCTGCCGCGCATCGCCATCCGTTCGCACGGCGACATTGATTTTTTCTTCGAAGACCTCGACCGTAAAATCGACCTTGTCATCGACCAGCTTCTGGCGCGTTTTAAAATCCAGTGCCAAAAGAAGGTTCGGAACTACCCATTCCTGATGGGCGAAGGCGTTTGGATCGACTCGGAAAAGCTTGATCCGGACGACTCGGTGGAGGAAGTCCTGAAGCATGGTACGCTGACCTGCGGCTTCATTGGCCTTGCGGAATGCCTCAAGGCGCTCATTGGCGTGCACCACGGGGAAAACGACGAAGCGCAAAACCTAGGGCTGGAAATTATCGGCCACATGCGCGACCGCATGGATCAGGCGGCAGAGCAATATGGGCTGAACTTCTCGCTCATCGCCACCCCGGCGGAGGGCTTATCCGGCCGCTTCGTGAAAATCGACCGCGAGCGTTACGGCCTGATCGAAGGCGTGACCGACCGCGATTACTACACCAACTCATTCCACGTGCCGGTCTATTATCCGATCAGCGCGTTTGAAAAGATCCGCCGTGAAGCACCCTACCATGAGCTGACCAATGGCGGCCACATCAGCTATATCGAACTCGACGGCGACCCGACGCAGAACCTTGAAGCCTTTGAGCAGGTTGTGCGTTACATGAAGGAATGCGGCATCGGCTACGGCGCCATCAACCACCCGATCGACCGCGACCCGGTTTGCGGCTATACGGGCATCATCGGCGACGCCTGCCCGCGCTGCGGCCGCCACGAAGGGGAAGGCGTACCGCTTGCCAAGCTGCGTAAGCTCGGCCTCTACAAACATCTTAACAGCACGACGGTGGGCTATCACGGCGATCCTGCGGAGGAAGCCGACCGCACCCCGAACTCGCTGGGCTAACACATTTTATTTACGCGATACAATGGAAAGGGAGTATTATCATGGCAAAGCAGTTTAAAGTCACCGAAATAAACGGCGTCGAAGTGGTTGGCGAGGGCGTTGGTTTTGAGCGTATCCGCCGCATTACCGGCTATCTGGTCGGCACGCTCGACCGTTTTAATAACGGCAAGCGCGCAGAGGAGCATGACCGCGTCAAGCACGACGCCTCTTCCTGCTGCTCCCTGACCGACAGCCGCAGCGCATAAGATGCGTTCTTTACAACTGGCCGGGATTGTCACGGAATCCATTGTGGACGGCCCCGGCATCCGCTACACGGTCTTTGTGCAGGGGTGCCCGCATCACTGCGAGGGCTGTCACAATCCGCAGACACATGCCTTCAGCGGCGGGACAGAAACCCCGCTGGAGGACATCCTCGCGGAAATTGATCAAAAGCCCTACCTCAAAGGCGTGACCTTGTCGGGGGGCGAACCGTTTTGCCAGGCGGCGGCGCTTGCCGAGCTGGCGGCAGCGCTCAAGGCGCGCGGCAAGCACCTGATGGCGTACACCGGCTACACCTTTGAGCAGCTCCTGTCGCTTGAGGATCCGTCTGTACGCGCCCTACTGGAGCAGCTCGATCTGCTTGTGGACGGCCGCTTTGTGCGCGCGCAAAAGAGCATTGAGCTAAAATTTCGCGGCAGCAGCAACCAGCGCGTGCTGGATGTTCCCGCCTCGCTCGCGGCAAACAAAGCCGTCTGGGCGGAGCAATACCGATAAAGAGAAAGACCGGATGCATGCATCCGGTCTTTTTACACTCTACGGAGCGTTGGTTGTTCGGTTGCGCCGCCTCCCGTATAATAAGAGGCAGGAGGTAAAAAACATGAAATTTATCGTATTCAACGGCAGTCCGGCTGCCGAAAACAGCGCGACACAAGGAATCGCAGATGCATTTCTGCGCGGCGCGCAGCGTGCGGGCGCGGAGACCGAAACTGTATTCCTGATCCGTGAAAACATCGGGCACTGCAAGGGCTGCTTTGCCTGCTGGTTCCAAACGCCGGGGCGCTGTGTCATGCAGGACGACATGACCGCGTTACTTCAAAAATATCAGTCTGCCGACGTGGTCTGCTTCGGCACACCGGTCTATACCTGGAATATGACGGCCTGTCTCAAAAACTTCGTAGATCGGCTCGCGCCGCTCAAGTCCCCTCTGATCGTGCAGGATCATGGGAACTTTGACCTCGCGGACGCACAGCCCAAACACCAGCAGTTTGTCACGATTGCAAACTGCGGCTTCCCGGGCGACAATAATTTTGAGACATTGAAAGCCGTGTTCCGCTGCTGTGACCCGGTGCTGGAGATCTACCGCAGCTGCGGCAAGCTGCTGAAAAGCAAGCAGGCGGCTGTACAGCCCATTGTCGCAAACTATCTCGCCGCTGTCGAGCAGGCGGGCTTTGAGCTGACGACCCATGGCGCGGTCTCGGACAAGACGCGCATTGCGCTTTCTATGCCGCTTATGTCGGTCTCAGCCTATGTTCAATATCTCGGTATGTAAAAAAACAAGCCCCTGCGCCAACGGCGCAGGGGCTTGCTGTTTTATTCCAATCAGAAGTGCATGGGCGTGATCTTGCAATAGTCCTCGATCGTGCCGCCATTGCGGAAGCAGTCGATGATCTGCTTGCCGAGCGGGTCCAGCTCGTCGGTATAGAATTTATCCAGCTCCTTGGCAAAGAAGTCGGTCAGGATCTTCGCGCCTGCATCGTAACCGTCCTCGCCCATGCGGTCCTGCGTTTCGGTGCGCAGGAACTTGGAACGGATGGACTGCCCATCAATGGTCATCTCGGTCATGGCATAACCAAGCAGCGGGCAGCGCGCCGGGGTCACCTTTTCCGGCTTCACATGGCCGGTATGGCGGCATAGCCATTCACGGCTGAGCCACTCCGCCGCAAAACCTACCCGGTAAACGCCAATATGCTGGTTCGGGATCAGCACATAACGGGTGTTCGGATTGTCAATAATCTGCTTGAGGAGCAGGTTTGCCTGCTTCACGCGCAGCCCGGTTGCAAACGGCCAGTACGAGCCAACGCCCTCGCTCTTGAGCTCGCCGCCGCCCACGATGCTGGGGTTCTTAAACCCGCGCGGCGCAACCAGGCGCCACATCCAGGCCAGTGCCGGCGGGATAAAGTGCAGCATGCCCATGATGCCATAGTTCGGGTTGTCGCGGGTGGACGGGGGCATACGGGTACCAAAGGATCGGATATCGACCTCCACCGGTTCGGTGACAATATGCGGCACCATGGCGCGCGGGACAATGGCGCGCGGGTTCGGACAGGGCTTGCCGTTGGAGTCCAGCGTGTGCTCCCAAATCAGGCTGGTCGCGCCGACCATGCCCTGGATGTTGAAGAAGCAAAGCGGCTCGCTCGGCTCGGTGCAGATGCGCTCATACACCGGGTCGCAGCCGTAGTGGGTCACGCCGTCCATACGCAGGAACCAGCCGTCCTCGCCATCGGCCAGCGCCAGCTTACCGCTGCCGGTCTGGAGCGCCGGATAACAGGTCGCCATATCGTCGCATACGGGTGAAATCTGCGCGGTACGGTCCACATGAAGCACGGTTTCCTCGCCGGTCACCGTGTTCACGGACAACAGTACGCGGCCGTCTTCACGGCGGACGATATCCTGCAGCATTTCGCTCTTGCCGCCGCCGGAAGCGCCCTCATGCATAATGACCAGATCGTTGTCGTACTGGGTCGTCATCTTGGCACAGGAAGCGTGGGCCGTTACCCAGCCCTCCTGCTCACCGATGTCCAGAAGAACCGAATAAACGCCCTTCTTCGCGGACGGACCCGGATACAGGTTGTAGGAAAATACCTCATGGCAGTTGTCAAGGCGGTTATGCACGACCACCTGCTTGCCGTTAAAGTGAGTGTGGCGGAACGGTGGCGCTACATAAACGATTGCGCGCGGCGTATAACCCTCGGTGTCCTCCGCGGAAACAAAACCCTGCAAATGCGCCATGGCAAATGCAAAAAACGCTGCGTTGCGCGGGCAAATGAGCATAGAACCATAGCCATAAATATTGCCGCCCGAATTAAAGGGCATAAAAATCAGCTCCTGGCTCTTGAGCCATTCGAGCGTTTCCTTCTTCATGTCCGCAAACGGGAAGCCGTACACGTCGGAAAAACGCGGCTTATCGGTCGGTTTATCGTCGCCAATACGCATGCAGTCCGGGTCGCGGCGGCGCATGTAATCCTCCACGTAGTTGACGACCACGCCGTTCTTAGCGCGGACAACCGTGGCTTCTGTAATCACGCCCTGACCGGGCACATCATAAACGACGTCGTACTTTCCCGAACGGCCGGTGCCAAAGACCATGTCATAAAGCTCCTGCTTGGTGGTCGGGATAAAGATCCCCTTGCAGCTTTCAATTACATCGACGATCTCGGGTGAAAAGGTGAATTTTCTCAGCAATCGATTCATAGAACCAGTTCCTCCTTACGGCGGGCGGCCGGATTGGAGCAGCGCGCAATCCGGCATCGCCAAGTATTATTCCCCGGGAATGCGGGGGATAATCAATCGATTTATCACTTATTTTACTATACTACGAAATCACCAGTCCGTCAATGTTATTTTTGCGAAATTTGCAAGATACGCTCGTGCAACTTGCATAATGATTTATCTGCTGATTTGGTAATTTGTTTTAAGCCGGTCGAGCTGGAGCTGCGCGTTGCGGTAACTCTGGTCGGATGTCGGAGTCCCGGCCGCAACGCCCAGCAGCGCAGCGTCGGCGGGCAGCGCATACCCATAGGCCTGCCAGCGGGCCATAGCCTGCTCATATGCAGTCTGTTCGCCCGCAGCCTGCATCTGCTGATAGCTAAGCGTGGGCGTACCGTTCAGATATCCGGTCAGGCCGGCGAGCGAAATGGAGTAATTCCGGTTTGCGTTATACTGGTTCAGCTGGCTCTGCGCCTGCTGGAGCGCTGCGGATGCTTCGCCCGAATAGTATCCGCTCAGCAGGCTGTTTTCCTGTGCCGCCGCGTTCTGCGCCGCCGCGCTGCGCGCGCTCAGCCGCGCCTCGGCGAGGCCGTTCAGGTCGCTGCGGTAGGCGTTGTCCACCGCCACACGGCTGGTCTCCGTGTAACCCGAGGTCGGCGCGCTGTATGCTCCCCCCATGCTAAGCCCGAGCGCCGCCAGCTTTTCCTCGTTTCCAAGCGCGGACCGCCTGGCGTTGACCCCGGCCTGGGTCATGCCCTGGCGGTACGAACGGTCAATTTCACTGTACTGGGCGTTTAACTGCTGCCGGATGTTTTCCTTTGCGGTCTCAAACGCCTGAAGCCGCGCTTTGGCCGCAGCGTCATACAACCCGGCCACGCTCAGCGTGCCGGAATTTCCGCCTGACACCCAGTACGGGCCATAACTTCCGCTCCACTGTGACACGGCGTCATTGCCTGCGACCGAACCCTCCAGCCCCAGCGCGTCAATTTTGGCCTGCCGGGCCCCGAGCAGCTGGGCGCGCTTCACCGGGTCGGTAGTCCTTGCAATCGCCTCCGCGTAATCGAAATCCTTGTCAAACGAAACCGCCGCGCTTTTCGTTCCGCCCGAACCGCCTGAATTGCCGCTTTTTTTCGCCGCTGCGCTTGCCGCTTTCACAGCAGCGCCGATCATGGTTGACAGCATCCTGTCTCCTCCTTATTTTGTCTTTCCATTTACCTTGCATCCGAGATACCCGCCGATCGCGCCGACCGCGGCCGAACACAGGCTTTCCATCTGCATAAACACCGCGCACAGGCACACCACGCCGAGGGCGGCGAGCGCCACGGTGTCGTTGTCACAAAACCGGAACCGCATGCATTCCCTCCTTTCTCACACGCCGCGCCCGCCGAGGGTATACCGCACCCCGAGAGCGAGTAGGCCGAACGGTTCGCCCGGCCGGTTGTTGCGGATGCGCACGCGGACGGTGCGCGCCCGGTGCAGCTTCCTCCGCACGCGCATCTGCACCGCGCCCGGCCGGCAGCGGAAGGTAAACCGGGAAAAGTCCAGCGTTTCGAACGAAAACAAATCCAGGTTGCGGTCAAGCGCCAATACTTCGCCCGCGTCGGTCTCATACGTCACCTTCACCCCCGACCGCGTATACGGCATAAGCACGGGCGCGACCTCGCGCACCAGCTTTTCCCGTCCCCAGCCGCCGAGCGGCAGGTCGGGTGTGCACCACCATGCATCAATGGCCGCGCCGTCGTCGAGAAAGGCGTCCGCCTCGTCGCGCTCGCACAGCCGCAGCACACGGCCGTCCGCCGCGCCAAACCACAGCCGCCCGTCCAGCACCGCAAAACAGGTGGCAGGAAAATTACCCCAGTAATACCATTCCGGCGACCCGTCTGCCCGGTACGCGCGCCCGTCGGCCACATAACACCGTCCGTTCACGGCCAAAAAATATTTGTCGCGCCATACGACTGCGCACGCGTCCTGCAAATTCTCCTCTTCGGCGAGCCTGGGATCGACGGTGCCCGACTGCCTGCGAATCGAGCGCTGTTCGGTCACAGCCGTGCCGAATACGCCCATGACCCCATCCGCCGACAAAAACAGCGGCGTGTCCCCGAGCGCGGCAAAGCTGCGGAAAGCCAGCCCGCCCGCGCCCTGCGCGCCCTGCTTGAGCGGATAAGCGGCCTTGCCGTCGTCATCGAGCAAAAAGGTGCGCAAATACTGGGTGGCCTCCTGCCCTCCGCCTTCTTTGATGACCAGTTGGCTCTCGTACTGCCGCACATACCCGACAACTGCCGCCGCGTCCGAACCAATTTTTGTATATCCAGTATCCGGGAAGTATGCGGGGTCAAACAGCCCGCTCTGCCAGTCGCAGTTCGGCTCGTCCGGGTTGCCGGACAGGAACACGCGCGTGTCGTTCTTACCGCCGTATAGGCCCGCGAACCGGCATTTATGGATTTTATCCGCACTGCCTTCCACCGTTTTACAGAACGTAACAGCCACATTCGCCAGCCCGTTTGCATTCGGCGGGGCGCTGGCCAGCGTCACCACGCCGGTCGAGCGGTTGACCGATGACACAGCCACGGCCTCGCCGTCCACAGTGACCGTGACCTCCCCCTCGTCGATGTCCTGCGCGTCCAGATAGAACTGTGTGGCCGACCCATTGCCGACAAAGGTGTTGATGCGTTTCGGGGTCAGCAGATTGACCGCTTCCAGGCTGGCGCCGCCGCCGGTCGGGGGCGCGGCAATGGTGGTCGTTGGCACAAACGCCGCCTCGCTGACCGCCTGTACCGTCCAGCTCCCGTCCTGCTTGAAAACCTTGCGGTAGGTCTGCCCATCGAGCAGATACAGCGCCCCGTTCATCCGGAATGCAAAGGAATACGCGGGGCTCATCCCCGTACACAGCTGCGTCAGCGTCCCGCCCGCGCTCATATGGAACAGCGTCTCCCCGGCGTGTACAATAGCCCCCGTTTCCCCCGGCAGGGCGAACAGCCCGTAGACCTTCCCTTCCGCCTGCGCCATTTTTTTATATCCCGGCCGCTTGACGAGAAAATCGGTTTCCCCGGCCATCATGTTGCAGGCGTCGGGCGAATGCGTCAAATCGGCCTTGGTCGCGTGGGTGGAAAAATCCACGCCTCCGAACCGCTCGACGGTCACCTCGCGCTCCGACGCCGCATTTTCAAATTGGTATACCGCCTGCATCAGTACAGCTCCTTCACGAGGAACTGCGCGGCCGGGCAATGGCGGTCGAGCCGCGCGGCGAACTCGCTGCCGAGCCAGTTAAACTTTTCGTGATCCTCGTCGCAAACGAGCAGCGCGGCCAGCCCATATGGGAAGCATTCGCGCACCATGGCCTCGTCCGCATCCAGCGCGTCCTCGAGCGCGCCGGGCTGCGGCGCAATTCTCAGTTCTTCCTTCCCATCCGCCTGCCGCAGCGCATTGATTTCGCGCAAACAGTTGTTCATCAACTGCCTGAGCGCCCCGAGCGCGAACGTCTCGTAATACGCCGCCCCTTCCTCCTGCTCGCCGAGCAGGTTCATTGCCGCCAGGAAGCATTCTCTTCCAGTCATGTCCATCCTCCGTTCCTTTGTCTCCCGCCCCGCCCCGTCCCCCTCCGTCTTCGAAGAGGGGGCAGGTGCGAAAAAACACAGCTTATGCGCTTTTTTAAATTACGGCCGACGGATACTTGCCGCTCGCCTGCGCATAGGCGTGCAGAGTCTCGCCGGACTGCACCGTCACTTTGCTCACATAGTCCTTTGCGGAATCCGAATAGCGCGGGTCGCTGCCGTCAAGCGTGTAGCGGATGACCGCGCCGCTGTCGGTGCACGCGAGCGTGCCGCCGGTGTTCGTTGGGGCCGCGGTGATGGCGCCGGTTGCCACGCAGGCGTACACACCCGCGCACTTCGCGCCCAGCACGAATGCGTCGTAATAATGCCTGCCCTCGATGATGGCGCCGGAAACGCCGACCGGGTCCTCATGGACCTTCGCGTCCGCAATCTTATACGGCAGCAGCACCGAATCCTTGTGGGTGATCAAAAACCAGCAGTTTTTCGGCATATAGCTTTCCGGCACGCGCACAACCTCCATGCCGAGCACCTCGCCGCAAATGCCCTTGGAAACGGCCTTCGCGCCCAGCGGGTCGATGCCGGTGTATTCGTCGCTCAGGCAGATCAGCTTGTGCATTTCCGAGGAAATGTACAGGTAGCGTCCGTCCGGCGGCACCAGGCCGTCGTCGAGCGCCTGCATACCCTCGCCAATGAGGGAAATGATGTCGCTCTTCGTCGGCTTGCCGTGCGCCGCGATGGTGCCCGCCATGTTTGCGAAGCGTGCAAGCGCATACTTGTCCGCCGCGGGCGCGGATTTTTCCTTGAGCTGCAAGCGCAGCATATCGGCCGCGCGCTTGGTGAGGTTCTGATCCAGGTTGTTTCCCTTGTCGATGGTCAGGGTGAACGCCTTATCCTGCGTCATGGTCAGTTCCTGCACAGTGTCCTGCATTTCGGTGGGCGAGCCGTAGCGGTTCGCGCCCTCACGGACATAATCGACCTCATCGACCGTCACCGGGGTATAGACCTTGAGCGTTTTCACGCCGGTCAGGTCAAAGGTGGTCGCGGTCTTGCCCTTGACAAACGAGCCGCGGCTGAATGTGGACGCGATTTCGTCCGAATACTTGGTTGCCAGATTGATTGCCATAGTGGTTCCTCCTAAAATTGTTTACTGTTCGCCTCTCAGCGCGGCAATGACCGGGTCGAGCTGGCCGGGCTGGCCGTCGCCGTGCGCCGAACCGACGGCCTGTTCACGGTTGACGGCGTTCTGCTCGAGCGCCGCCAGCTTTGCCTTCAGCTGCGCGATTTCATACTTGCGGTACGCGGACACCAGGCTGCCCTCCATCTGGGCGTCCTGCCAGACCTGCTGCGGGATATCGCCCGGCCGCACCTCGGGATAGGATGCAATAAAGTTCGCGTACACCTGCCCGTCCGGCACCTGACCGGCCGCGCCCGCCATGCGGATAATCTCCCCCCTGCGGCTCAGGCCGCTGATTGCCGCCTGCACAAGCTGCTCCATAGTAAGCGTCAGCTCCTGCCCGTCCACGGTCAGCGCAATGGTTTCCTCCTGCGGGGTTTTTGCCCCCTCCTCAAACGGATTGTCCTGTTTCTTCTGTTCCATGGTTTTCCTCCTTCTGTTTTCTGAGCGCGCGCATCAGCCCGCGTTTGCCCTTCATGTGCTGGTCGGGGACGTTCTGCAAATACAGCAGCGGATCGGCGATCACGCCGGTTTCGAGCAGATGGTCGTTTGTGACCGTCTGCACGGTCTCCGACCAGTAGCTCGCCTCCCCGACCTCGACGTTCAGCCGCATTTCGCCGCCGCGCAGGGTCGCAAAATCGAACGCCACCGTTTTTTCCTTTCCTTCCCCGTCCGTAATGGTATAGCTGCGCACGCCGTAGTGCGCGCCCATCAGGTCGAGGAACGACCGCGCCCAGTCCTCAATAAACCGGTAAAACTCCAGCCGCACGAGTTCCAGCGGCGCGGCGGTCGCCTTCTGCACCGCGACAATGGCGGACGTGTTTGTCGGCGTGACGTTGCCGAGCACCGCGTCGCTCGCTCCCATCAGCTCCATGGTGTCGCTCATCATCTGTTTCAGAACGGCCAGCACCTGCCCGGAGATATCCGGCGCTTTGAACGCGGACAGGAACGCCTCGTTCGGGTTGCCGCGCATGCCGACGGCCTTGCCAATTTCGCTCGAGTACCCGTTGGGGAACCGGGTCATATCGTAAATAATCTTGGGAAACGCCACCTGCTTGATGCACTGCACATACATCGAATACAGCTTGTTGATCGCGATCTGGTTGGGGATCGCCTCGGTCACCGGCGACACGCCGTGGCACGAGTTTTTGACCCGGTCCCAGCTCAGGTATGCGACCGGATACCGGCTGTACGGCAGCACCTTTTCCCGCATCACCGTCGCGTGCCGCGTGGTTTTCTGGAACGCGATACCGCCCGGGACTTTGCGCATGCGCAGCAGCACGGTGACGCGCCGGTCTTTTTCGTGCGGTGTCATGCCTTCGCCTTCGCCGTCCGGCAGGATGGCGTTGATGTCGGTGCTCGGCCTGCGGTTTTGAAGCGCCTCCATCTTGACCTCGTCCACATCGCGCCGCAGGGCGATGAGGATATACGGCTGCCGCTCGACCTCATCACTCGCGGTGTTGCCGAAATACACGTTGGTGTTGTCGATGCAATCGACCTGGATATCACCCTTTGCGTCCTGCCCGGTCTCAATCTCCGGGTCGAAGTGCATGTAGAAGCACCCGTCGCCGTCCACGCAGGCGTTGCGCAGCGCCATGCGGCCGAGCGTCTTGACCTTACTGCGCTCCATGGCGCTTGCAAAGGCCTGTTCAAGCACTGCCTCGGTCTGCTCCGTCCCCTTCCCGCGCTCGAACGGCGCGGCGCTGACCGCCACATCATCCGAAACCAGCATGGCCACAAACAGGTTGACGCACCGGCGCAGCACATTGAAAATCAGCGGGTCGAGGGTGCTCACGCGCAGCCCCTCCCACTGCCGTCCCTGCACGAAGTCCTCGTTTTTCTTCACCTGCCCATACAGGCCAATGCTGCGTTTGTAGTCCTGCCCGCGCTCGTATTCGCGCCACACGGCCGCGGGCGTCAGATCATGCTTCATCGTCGTCCTCCTGCTTCTCTGCGGAATACTCCATCATCGCGGCCAGGTCGCGCGCATAGGTGTCCTCAGCCGGATCTCCGTCGCGGTACACCGGGCGGTCCCGCGCCCTGCCGCCCTCCGGCCATCCCCTTGCGATCACCGCGCCGATCAGCACCATCACAGCGCCGCAGATGGTCTGCAAAATCATCGTTTCCATCGTGTTCCCTCCTCAGTAATGTAAAAACTCCCGCACTTCCCCGCCATACCGGTCGTCGTCCGCCTCCGCAGCCTCGCATACCGCGACCGCATACCCGCGCAGCGCGTCGGGCGCATGGGTCAGCTCGTGCGGCGTCCCGGCCACATCATTTGGGTTCCTGTCGTCGTGCCGCACCGCGCCAAGCGTGCGAATAAGATTCCGGCATCCGGAAAACACCTGAAGCTTCGCGGTCACGCCGCCCATGCCGTCCGGGATGGGTTTCATCAGCTCTTTCACCGCATACCAGCCGTCCACCCGCCGGTTGCCGCTCTGCTCGAAGTACAGCCCATGCTCCTGCCAGATATCCGCCGCCGAGCGCCCGGTCTCCTGCCGCCTGTGGAACAGGTCGGGCGGCGCAAGCCTGCAATAGACGCCCTCGCCCTGCTCGGCGCGCGTGACCCGCTCGGCGGCTTCGGACAGGATCAGCCCCGGCTCGTACACCTCGCGGTACACGTAATGGCGGCCGTCCGGCGCCTGCGCGACCCAAAGGGCCGCAAACATGTCCAGCCCGTAATCCACACTGAGCCACCGTTTCCATTCCTTTGGCACCGGGAACGGCTCGCACACATGGATTTCCCGGGAAAACTCGGAAAAATAGCGGCCCTCCTGCAAATCCCAGTCGCCTTCGAGCAGCGCTTTGCGCTCCCGTTCCCCAAGGTTTTTGAGCCTCCTGCGGTATCCGGGGTCGCGCCGCATCAGAAAAACATTGTCGGTCACCTTCGCGGGCAGGAACACGCGGCTTCCGCCTTCGAACTCCTTCACCACATCGGGTTCCAGCGCGTCGATAAAGCGTTTTTTGACCCAATCGTGCCCAATACCGCCCGGGTTCGTGGTGGATTTCACCTGTTTCGGGAATCCGTTCGCGCCGCGCACGCGGCTGATCAGATAGGTGTACTGATACTCGGTGAAGTGGGTCAGCTCGTCAAACCGGATCACGTCATACTCCGCCGACTGGTACCGGGTCACATCCCCTTCATATTGGCAGTGCCCGAACTCGATGACCGACCCGTTCGCCATGCGCCAGCAGTTGTCGCTGCGCACAAGCTTTCCCACAGCCTGTGGATAAACCTGTTCGCTGACTGCGATCAGCGAGCGTTCCAGTTCCCGGATTGTCCTGCGCACAATCAGCTGCCGACTGCCCGGATATCGCCCGGCGAACACGAGCGCGTCGATGAGCTGCGCATAGCTTTTACCGCCGCCGGCCGCGCCGCCGAACAGGGTTTCGGTGGCTTCCGACCGGAGAAAATCGCACTGCCTCGCGGTAATCTTAAAGCAAAACCGTTTACCCATCCGCGATCTTCACCAGAATTTCCACCTTTTGCGGCGTTTTTTCGCGCAGCTCTTCGGCGGCGGCCTTCACCTCCTTGAGCGCCGCCACCACGGTCGCCGGCTTGGCCTCGCCGTCCTCCGCCAGCGCGACCAGCCGGTCGACAAGCGCCGTCACCTTCCCGCAAAGCTGTTTTCGAAGCGCCTCATCCTGCTTCTCCTGTTTGGTCATCCGCATCCTCCTTTTACTTTTATCGAACATAAGTTCGAAATCTGTTGTCCATGATAATAGCCGCAAATCCGCCTTCTGTCAAGCGCAAATCAAAAATTTTTTTATTTTTCATTCCTCTGTCTTTTTTGCCAATGAAACCGCCTTAAACTTTCTTTAAGTTTTACATAAGAAGGCGCAAACTTTGTTGACACCGCTCGCGGACAAGCTTATACTGTATGGAGCGATGTAGTACAGCACGAAAAAAAGAAGGGCCCACGAGGCCCTGGGAGGAATGCGGTCATGCATGTCATTTCAGCTCTGGATGCACTTTTGTGGCTGTTCAGCATGTGTCTGACAGTCTATATGTGCTATTACGCAATTTTTCTGCCATGTGCCCTTCGGCGGCGGCGCACCCTGGCGGAACATGCTCCCAAATGTCGTTTTGCGGTGCTGGTGGCGGCCCGCAACGAGCAGACGGTCATCGGTCATCTGGTCGAAAGCCTGCTCGCGCAGGATTATCCTGCGGATTTGTTCGACGTTTACGTGATCCCGAACAACTGCACCGACCACACGGAGGCGGCTGCGCGGGCCGCGGGCGCCCAAATCCTTACATGCCCCTTCCCGGTGCATTCCAAAGGGGAAGTGCTGCGGCAGGTGGTCGCCATGCTGGAAAAGGAAGGCCGCCATGACGCCATCTGCGTCTTTGACGCGGACAATGTCGTGGACCCGGGCTTCCTCTCTGCGATGAACCATGCCTGGTGCGCGGGCGCGCGCGCCGCGCAGGGCTACCGCGACAGCAAAAACCCGCACGATACGGTCATTTCGGGCAATTATTCTATTTATTACTGGATGGTCAACCGGTTTTATTCCCATGCGCGAAACGCCGTCGGCCTTTCCGCCATCGTGAATGGGTCGGGCTTCATGGCCGATCTCGGCCTGCTGCGCGAGATGGGCGGCTGGAACACCCTGACGCTCACCGAGGACATTGAATTTACGACCAAATGCATCCTCAGGGACGTCCGCGTCGAATGGGTGCCGCAGGCGGTCACCTACGATGAACAGCCGCTGACCTTTGCGCAGTCATGGCGGCAGCGCTGCCGCTGGTCGACCGGCCTGTACCAGTGCCTGTCGCATTATCTCAGCCCGCTCCTGCGCGGCCTGTTCACCTCCGGGGTTCATGGGTTCCGCGCCCGTCTCGACCAGGCGGTGTTCCTGCTCGCGCCCATCATCCAGATTTTCTGGCTGGTTTCGCTGATTGCCGGGCAGGCCATGCGGCTCTTGCAGGTGCATTACAACCTGTTTCCGTCCACACCGGTATTCACCAGCCTGTTCCTGTCGGTGCTGGTCTCCTATGCGGTCAGCACGGCCATGGCGGTTGCCGTCACCCTTCTGGAGCGCAAACCGGTTCTCCCGATGCTGCGCGGCATCCTGTCCTACTGGGTATTCCTCATAAGCTGGCTGCCGATCAACACCTACTGCCTTGTCCACCGCACGACCGAATGGAAATCCATTGCCCATACCCGCGGCATGGGGCTGTCACAAATCAAATAGCTTCCCCGGCAAAAGCCGGGCAATCCGGTGTCTGCCGGAGAATTTTGCATCGATTCAAACTTCCTACGGCGTTTTTCTTACGAAACCGCGCCATTTTCCGTTATTTGTATGATTTTTGTTGGAATCATACGTGTGGTTTCTTGCCTGTTTTGTATGGCGGGTTTATAATAAATAAACAGGGCTGATGTCGCGTCCGCTGCATCAGCCCTGTTTATTTGAAGAGGAAAAGAGAGCAAGCGCCATGTTTTGGAATCATAAAAAAACAGATACCAGCCTGAACACCGTCCACCGCGTTCCCACCATGGCAACATGGCCCCGGCGCGCCACTGATCTTTCCGAAATTCCGGAACTCTACCGGCCCGAACTTGAGCCCTAGCTGGAACGCCGGGCGGACGCGCGCCTTTTGTTCGTCCCCCTGTTCGACAAGCGCACCGGCAACCGTCCGGAATACGTGGCCGCATGGGACAAAAACACGCTGCTCCTTCTGGTGCGCCGCCCGGAGGGCACGCTGATCCGCACGGAAATCCAGCAGCAAGCCCGTCCTTCAGGTGCGGTATTTCTGCTCGATCCTGGACTGCAACGGCACGGTCGCTTACCGCGACGGCGATACCGTAAAAAACGCGGCCTTTCATTTCAATTACTCCACTGAAAAGGAATTTGTGCCGGTTTTAATATAATTTTCCGCCAAAGTTAAAAATAATGTTGCACAAAATCTAATTTTGTGGCATAATATGAATAATTGTTCTTTCTGTGTCAAATGGGAGTAAGGAAACACGCCGCCGTTTTCCGGGCGGCTAGAAAAAGGGGTATTTATCACGTGAACAAACAACGAAGCAGCTTTTCCAGCCGCATTGGTTTTGTCCTCGCGGCCGCGGGTTCTGCGGTCGGGCTGGGCAATCTGTGGCGCTTTCCGTATCTGGCCGCCAAGTATGGCGGCGGCATCTTCCTGCTGGTGTACATTATCCTTGCGGTGACCTTCGGCTTTGCGCTGATGATCACGGAGATCGCCATTGGCCGCAAGACCCGCCTGTCGTGCATCGGCGCCTATAAGGCGCTTGACAGGCGCTTTGGCTTCCTCGGCTGGCTGGCCACGCTGGTCCCGGTCATTATCACGCCGTATTACTGCGTCATCGGCGGCTGGGTCATGAAATATTTGTTTACTTTTCTGTCTGGCGGCGCGCTGGACGCGGCGGATGGCGGCGATTTCTTCGGGGGCTTTATTGGTTTTGACGCCGGTTCGGTTTTCGGCACAATGTTTCATTTTTCCGGCCCCACGCCGTGGTTCCTGATTTTTGTGCTGCTCACTTCGGTTGTCGTCATTTTCGGTGTAGAAAAGGGGATTGAAAAAGCCAGCCGCATCATGATGCCGATCCTGGCCATTCTTTCAATCCTGGTTGCTGTCTATTCGCTCACCATAGACGGCGCGATGGACGGCCTGAAATATTATCTCCTGCCCGATTTTTCCCAGTTTTCGGCCTCCACCGTGCTCGGCGCACTGGGCCAGCTGTTTTATTCCATGTCGCTCGCCATGGGCATTATGATCACCTATGGCTCCTACATGCAGAAGGAGAACATTCTGGAGCATTCAGTCACCCAGATTGAGATTTTCGACACACTGTTTGCCTTTGTCGCCGGCCTGATGATTATTCCGGCTGTTGTCGCATTCAATGGCGGCGACCCATCGGCCATCAACGCGGGCCCTGGCCTGATGTTTGTCACCCTGCCCATGGTCTTTGAGAATATGGCGTTTGGCACCGTGGTCGGCGCGGTCTTTTTCGTACTTGTGCTGTTTGCAGCGCTCACCTCCTCCATCTCGCTGATGGAAACGATTGTGTCGGTGCTCATCGACAAAACCCACATGAAGCGCACCCCGGCGACCATCCTGATGACCTGCATCGTATTGCTTTTCGGCATACCGTCCTGCCTGGGCTACGGCCCATGGGCGGGCGTCACCGTCATCGGCATGCAGTTCCTCGACTTCTTTGATTTTATTTCGAACTCGGTTCTCATGCCCGTTGTGGCGTTCCTCACCTGCATCCTGATCGGCCAT
>URFQ01000048.1 GCA_900547195.1 uncultured Butyricicoccus sp. | reverse complement strand
CGTTTTTCCCGCTTTTGCAGGTCTTTTTTTATTCGGATTTTGGTTTCTTGCGAAACCTAAAACCTTTTCATTGTACTTCCCCCTTTTAAAAGCAAGCCTTTCAAAAGGATTCTATTGTTTTTGCACACCTTTTACAAAAATACGCCGCTGTTTTTGTCAGGTATTCATTCTTTGCTTCAAAAAACGCAAAAGTTATCGGTTTATTGCGCCATTACGGCATTTCCCCGCCTTCTCGCGTCCCTGTTTTCCGCCCGCTTTCATACGGACGCTCTTTCAAGACGCGCTGCAAAGATTTGGCCGCGTGCTTTCCTTCACGTAATCTTTACACCCGACAAATGATATGGTAAGATGTGAGCAGTGCCTTTGTCATATTTCTGAGCAATCGCTTTGAAAAGGAGAGTATTGAAATTTGAAACACTTTGGACTGCTTGCGCGGCTTCTGACCGGGATTCTCCTGGGCGTGCTCATCGGCTCGCTCGGCGGCGTCGCCGGGATCGGGGAAACCGCCCTGTTTCACGGCGTCATTCGCGCATTTGCCACCTTTAATTCGTTGTTTTCGTCCTTCCTGTCGTTTATGATCCCGCTGATCATCGTGTCGTTTGTGGCCGTCGGCCTCGCCGACCTTGGACGCAAGGCGAATAAATTATTCGGCATCACACTGCTGCTTGCCTATGGGACCACGGTTCTGTCCGGCGTCGTGGTGTTCCTGGTGGGTAAAACCGTACTGCCCCGCCTCATCCAGCCAATTACCGGCAAGATTATGGAGTCAAACAGCGCCGCGGCGTTTTTCACATTGGAAATCACCCCGGTGTTCGGCGTCATGACCGCGCTGGTGCTCGCGTTTGTATTTGGCATCGGCATGGCGAACACCCAGCAAAGCCCGCTCAACGAGGCGTTCCGCCACGTGCAGCGCATTGTATCCATGACGCTTGCCAAGGTGATCATTCCCCTCATCCCTGTGCACATTGCGGGCCTGTTTGCGAATATCGCCGCCGAAGGCCGCCTGATTGCGACCGCGAAAATGTTCGCGACCCTGTACCTGCTCATCCTTGCCATGCAGGCGCTTTATATCGTGTCCCAGTTCGCCCTAGCCAGCGCCGTTTGCCGGAAGAACCATTTTAAAAGCCTGAAAAATGTGGCGCCCGCCTACTTGACCGCGCTCGGCACCCAGTCGTCCGCCACCACGATCCCGGTGGCGCTGAACTGCGCGTACCGCAACGGCGTGGGGCGCGATGTGGCCGACTTTGTCGTGCCGCTGTGCGCGACCATTAATTTGAACGGGGATACAATTACACTGGTGCTCGGCGCCATGGGCATCCTGATTGCCAGCGGCGTCACCCCGACCTTTCTCACCTTCCTGCCTTTTATCCTCATGCTGGGCGTCACGATGGTGGCCGCGCCGGGCGTGCCGGGCGGCGGTGTGATGGCGGCCCTCGGCCTGATTGAATCCATGCTGGGGTTTACCGATCCCATGCAGCAGCTGATCATTGCCCTGCACTTCTCGCAGGATTCCTTTGGCACGGCAACCAATGTCACCGGCGACCAGGCAATCGCCCTGATTGTTGACCATGCCGACAAAGCATAAAAGCGCAGCCTGGAAACCGCGGTTTCCAGGCTACGCTTTTATGAAACAGAATCAATAGGATCCGTGCGGCCGGTGGTCTCCTGCTCCACAATGCGATAGCCAAGCTGGATTTGCTTGTGCATATCCAAATCGCTGTCGAGGATTTGCAGCAGCACCTTGGCTGCCTCCACGCCGCTGGTCTTATAATAGTAATGCGCTGTGGTCAGGCGCGGGGTAATGATGCCGGACAGGCGGTTGTGCCCCACCCCGGCAAGCGCTACCTCTCCGGGCACGGCCTTGCCCTGCTCGCGCAGGTATTGCATGGCGCCAACTGCAATGGTGTCGGTCGCGCACAGGATGGCGTCGGTCTCCGGGCAGGCCTGCATCAGCCGGCGGCAGCTCTCATAGCCCGCTTTCAGCGTAAAATCCGTGCTGATGATACGCTCGGGCATGGCTTGCATGCCATGCTCCCGCAGCGCTTCGGTAAAACCTTGCAGGCGCGCCGCACCCGCCGCCAGATCCCTCTGCGTGACGCTCAGCATGCCGATCTGCCGGCGGCCGGTGCGGACGAGCAGCTCGGTCAGTTCGCGTGCGGCCGCAAAATCATCGTGATAGACGCAGGAAACATAGTCGGCTTTCTGCCCAATCATCACAATCGGCACGCGGCTTCCCACAATTGCTTCCTTATGCCTGCGGGTCAGGATGGTGGCGATAAACAGGATGCCGTCCACCTGATCGTTCTTAAAATACTCCAGATACGAGATTTCCCGCTCAATGTTGTTTTCGGTATTGGCCAGCAGGAGCTGGAAGCCCTTTTCCTCCAGCACCTGGCTGATGCCGGCCACAATGCGGCTAATGGACTCGGAATCAATCTTAGGCAGGATCACGCCGATCATCCGGCTGGTGCCGCGGCGCAGGTTCTGCGCCTGCCGCGAGGGGATATACCCGGTCTCCTCGATGACGGCCCGGATCTTCTCCTTTTTCTCCTGACTGATATAGCCGCTGTTGAGATAGCGGGAGACAGCGGTTTTGGATACCCCTGCGCGCTGCGCAATCTCTGCAATGGTCATCCAAACTCACCTCGCTTTTTCCTTACTGCGCACACTTACAGTATATTTAGTATACCAAAAAATTATTTTCGCGGCAAGCCTATCCCTTGGGTATCCTGGATAGAGTTGCGCAGCCTGCGGGGATATTTTTTGGAAGCTTGTACAACGCCCTCCTCTGTGGTATAATACTTTATATATCACTTTTCCCGTGCCGGCACAGGCGCAATCCCACCCATCCACGCCCTGCGGCGTCGGTAAAAGGAGGTTTTTATTTTGAAAATCCAGGAATCGGCTGAAAATTATCTGGAGGCCATCCTTATGATCCAGCAGCAAAAGGGCAGCTGCCGCTCCATCGACGTGGCGCAGTTCCTCGAATTCTCCAAACCGAGCGTCAGCCGCGCCATGAGCCTGCTGCGTGAAAACGGCTATGTGGTCATGGATGACGGCGGGCTTTTAAACCTGACCGACAGCGGACGCGAAATCGCGGAGCGCATCTTTGAACGCCACGAACTGCTCACCGAATGGCTCACCCATCTGGGCGTTTCTCCCGACATCGCGCAGGCGGACGCCTGCCGCATCGAGCATGTGATCAGCGTCGAAACCTTTGACCGCATCAAGGCATTTATTGCCCAAAAGGACTGACTTTTTTGCGCAGGAACCGCCTGTTTGGGCGGCCCTGCGTTTTTTTATCCCCGGCGAAAGGAGGAGACCATGCCCCGTACCATCCTGCACTGCGACTGCAATTCCTTTTATGCTTCCGTGGAGACCGTGCTCGACCCGTCGCTTGCGGACGGGCCTATGGCTGTGTGCGGCGACCCCGACAGCCGCCACGGCATCATCCTCGCCAAAAACGAACCGGCCAAAGCCTTTGGCGTCAAAACCGCCGAGACCGTCTGGCAAGCCCGGCGCAAATGCCCGGAGCTTCGCCTTGTGCCGCCCCACCGGGACGAATATGTACGGTATTCCCGCCGGGCGAACCGGCTGTATCTGGAATACACAGACCTCGTCGAGCCGTTCGGTATCGACGAGTCCTTTCTCGACGTAACCGGCACCCTGCATCTGTTTGGCAGCGGCAAGGAAATCGCGGACGCCCTGCGCCGCCGGATGCGCGAGGAGCTTGGGCTTACCATTTCGGTCGGCGTGTCGTTCAACAAGGCATTTGCCAAGCTGGGCAGCGATTATAAAAAGCCGGATGCGACCACCCTCCTGCCCCCGGACGCCTACCGGGACATCCTCTGGCCCCTGCCGGTGGGCGCGCTGCTGTACGCCGGCCCCAAGGCCCAGCAAAAGCTGCATCTGCTCGGTATTGACACCATCGGCCAGCTCGCTGCGGCCGACCCCGCCGGGCTGCACGCCCTCCTCGGCAAACTGGGCGACACGCTCGGCGCGTATGCGCGCGGCGAAGACCGCGACCCGGTGCGCTCGTTTTACGCCGAACACACGGTCAAATCGGTCGGCAAGGGCATGACCTTTGCCCATAACCTCACCCTCATGGAAGAAATCCGGCTTCAGGTCATGATGCTGTGCGACAACGTCGGCTCCCGCCTGCGGGCGCATCATCTCAAATGCCAGACCGTGCAGGTGCTCCTCCGCGATCCGGATTTCCGCAATATGTCCCGCCAGACCACGCTGGACACCCCCACAGACAGCACCCGCCAGATCACCGAGACCGCGCTTTCGCTGATTGCCCGGCACTGGAAGGCCGGGAAGCCGATCCGCATGATCACCGTGACCGCCGCTTCTCTGCTCGCGCCGGACGAAGCGGGCGAACAGCTTTCGCTCTTTGACGCGGGCGCGGCCGAGCGCCGCGAAAAGCAGGCCAAACTCGATCGCGCGGTGGACGCGCTGCGCGGCAAATATGGCCGGGACGCGGTGCGTTACGGCGCCAGCCTGCCCAAAAAGAAAAAAGACGCGCGGCCTTTTTTGCAGGAATAGAAAATCTTCCCCCTTCCCGCGGGGCAAAAAAGGTTGTATAATGAGTATGATTGAAATGGGAGAGGATGGATCGGTCATGGCAGATTTTGTATCGCACTACCTGTTTGGTGAACTCGCGCTCGAGGCGTTCCCCACCATCGTCCAGCTTGCGGCGGCCCGCCGCCCGGCTGCATTTAACTGGGGCCTGCAAGGGCCGGACCCGCTTTTTTACCGCGGCCTTGCCTTTGGCAGCCCGCTGCACAAATATGGGAACCAAATGCATTCCGAACGCATTGACGAGCTGTTTTTCGCGTTTGCCCGCGCGGTCAACCGTATGACGGGCGATGGCCGCGCCATTGCGGAGGCCTACTTCTATGGTTTTTTGTGCCACTATGCGCTCGACAGCGCCATCCATCCGTATGTCTACTGCCGCCAGCAGGAATGCCTGGAAACGGATGCGCGGCTGAACGCCTCGGCGGTACACTGCCAAATCGAAAGCGATATCGATTACGCGCTCTATGACCGCGAATACCATGCCCCAGTCACCGAATTCGACCCGGACAAGTATTATCAGCTGGCCGACGGCGAACTGGCTGTGTTAGCGGTGCTGCTGCACTACCTGCTCAAAACCGTGTACGCCATTGATGTGCCGACATCGGATTTGCGCGGCGCGTTCCGCGAAATGCTCACGGTCGAAAACTTCCTTTATTCGGACAGCCGCGCCGCTTACCGCGGCATCCAGAAGGTCGAGGGCCTGCTCGGCCGCGGCGCGCTGCTTTCGAGCCATATGAAAATCGAAGCGCCCGAATGGAACGCCCTCAACCTGGAACACGCTCCCTGGCGCAACCTGTGGCGCCCGGATGAAGAGCGCACCGAATCGGTGCCCGAGCTGATGGACCAGGCGCTGAAAAAAGCCGTGCATCTGGCCGGGGAATATGCGGCAGAGTTTGACGCGGGCTGGCTGCTGCTGCATCATTTTGAAGTGCCGTTCGACGACGGCAGCCCGAAAAAGCTGCCTCAGTGACGCGGACACAGCCCTCATTTTTCCGTTCACCGCGGACTTCTGTGCATATCTGATGGAATTTTGCCGCAGATTTTGTATTTTCTCACGATTGCGGCGCACAGCCAAATGGTCTATACTATATACCAATAAAGCACAAAAGCAAAGACGGAGAGAGTAAGCGCGAGGCCAAAGCCACAGCGAACCGGGGACAGTGCAAGCCCGGTGCGAGTAGCGCGCCGCTGAAAATCACTCCCGAGCTGCACGCCGAATCCCTTCCAGTAGGCTCTGCCGGTCCCCCGCCGTTATATGGGGAACGTATGATGGTACGGTAACAGGTGGTTTACGACGCTTTTCCAGCGGTCGTCCTTTTACGGGCGGCCGCTTTTTATTTTGTAATGTTTCAGGTGAGATATAGGAGGAATCCAAGATGAACAAACCCATTGAGATCCGCTGGCACGGCCGCGGCGGCCAGGGCGCAAAAACCGCATGCCTGCTTCTGGCGGACGCCGCTTTCTCGTCCGGCAAGTATGTACAGGGCTTTCCCGAATACGGCCCCGAACGCATGGGCGCGCCGATTACGGCGTACAACCGCATTTCGGACGAACGCTGCACGGTGCATTCAAACATTTATAACCCCGATTTCGTGGTTGTCGTCGATGAGACCCTGCTCGAATCGGTGGACGTGACCGCAGGCCTCGCAAAAGAGGGCGCGATCATCATCAACACCGAAAAATCCCCGGGCGAAGTCCGTCCGCTGCTGGGCGGCTATGCCGGCAAGGTGTGCACCATCGACGCGCGCCGCATCTCCGAAGAGACCCTTGGCAGGAACTTCCCGAACACGCCGATGCTGGCCGCAGCCGTCAAGGTTTCGGGCGTTGTGGAGCCGGAACGCTTTGTGAGCGACATGAAAGCGTCCTTCCAGCACAAGTTTGCCACCAAGCCCCAGGTCATTGAGGGCAACATGAACGCGCTCACCAAATCCATGCAAGAGGTACAGGTAGGATGAAAAAAGCTGAAAATGTCAACGAACAGTCCAAGTGGTACGAGCTGACCCCGGGCTGTGAAATCTATGAGCCGGGCACGGCCGCGCTCACCATCACCGGCGAATGGCGCACCGAGACCCCGGAGTGGCATGAGGACGTCTGCAAACAATGCCTGCTGTGCGTGCCCTACTGCCCGGATGCGTCCATCCCGGTCGCGGGCGGCAAGCGCGCCGACTTTGATTTCAACCACTGCAAGGGCTGCGGCATCTGCGCCAGGGTATGCCCCTTCCACGCAATTACATTCCACAAGGAGGAGCACTGATCATGGCAAAAAGAGACCGCCTTTCAGGCAATGAAGCTGTCGCTTACGCGATGAAGCAGATCAACCCGGACGTGATGGGCGCATTCCCGATCACCCCCTCCACCGAGATCCCGCAGTACTTTGCGCAGTATGTCGCAAACGGCGAAGTAAGCACCGAATACGTCACCGTCGAGTCCGAGCACTCGTCCATGTCCACCTGCATCGGCGCGGAGGCCGCCGGCGCGCGCGCCGTGACCGCGACCTCTTCCTGCGGCCTGGCGCTCATGTGGGAGCTGCTCTATGTCGCGGCGTCCTACCGCCTGCCGGTGACGCTCGCGTGCGTCAACCGCGCGCTTACCGGCCCCATCAACATCAACAACGACCATTCCGATTCCATGGGCGCGCGCGATTCCGGCTGGATCCAGATCTACGCGGAAAACAATCAGGAAGCCTATGACAATTTTCTTCAGGCGATGCCGATCGGGGAAAACCCGGACGTGCGCCTGCCGGTCATGATCTGCCAGGACGGCTTCATCACCTCGCATGCCGTCGAAAACATCGAGCTGTGCGAGGACGCCGAAGTAAAGGCCTTTGTCGGCGCCTATGAGCCGGAAAACTATCTGTTAAAGCATGAAAACCCGCTCGCCGTCGGCCCCTACGGCGTATCGCCCTACTACATGGACGCAAAGATCGGGCAGGCCGAGGCCATGAAGAACGCCAAGAAGGCCATCCTTGAAACCGGCAAGCGCTTCGAGGAGATGACCGGGCGCTCCTATGGCTTCTTCGAAGCATATCGTTTGGAGGACGCCGAGACCGCGGTCCTGCTCATCGGCTCCTCTGCCGGCACCGCCCGCGCGGCCGTCGACAAGCTGCGCGCCGAGGGCAGGAAGGTCGGCATGCTCAAGCTGCGCGTATTCCGTCCCTTCCCGGACGAAGAGCTTGCCGCCGCGCTCGGCCACCTCAAGGCGCTCGCTATCCTGGACAAGGCCGAATCCTTTTCGAACGCCGGCGGCCCGCTCGGCGCGGAGGTGCGCGGCGCGCTGTACGATCTGGACGTGCGTCCCAAGACCATCAACTACGTGTACGGCCTGGGTGGCCGCGATTTCCGTGTGGAGGACTGCGAAACCATTTTTGCGGCGCTTGATGAAGTCGTCCGCACCGGTGAGACCGGCGCGCGTTACCGTCATCTGGGGCAGCGCGAGTAAAACGCTACTATTTTTCATATAAACGAGGTTTTCATCATGCCATATAATCTGAAACAAGAGCTTGCCAAGCCGGAACGGTTTGTCGGCGGCCACCGTCTGTGCGCGGGCTGCGGCGCAGGCATCACGGTGCGCGCGGTCATGCGCGCGCTCAACCCCGAGGATAAAGCGGTGGTCACCAACGCCACCGGCTGCCTGGAGGTTTCCTCCTTCCTGTATCCGTACACCGCGTGGACAGACAGCTACATCCACAATGCCTTTGAGAACGCGGCCGCGACCTGCGGCGGCGTGGAAGCCGCGTACAATGCCCTCAAGCGCCGCGGCAAGGTCCAGGACACCTTTAAATTCATCACCTTCGGCGGCGACGGCGGCACCTATGACATCGGTTTCCAGTCGCTCTCGGGCGCTATGGAGCGCGGCCACGACATGGTTTATGTCTGCTACGACAACGAGGCCTATATGAACACGGGCATCCAGCGTTCGTCCTCCACCTCGCGCTTTGCCGACACCACCACCACGCCCTACGGCCCGGCGTCCGACGGCAAGCGGCAGAACAAAAAGGATCTCACCGAGATTCTGGTCGCGCACGGCATCCCGTATGCCGCGCAGTCCACCTTCCTCGGCTCCATGAAGGATCTGCACGAGAAGGCGCACCGCGCCATCTATACCCCCGGCCCGGCGTTCCTCAACGTGCTCTCCCCCTGCCCGCGCGGGTGGCGCTACGCGGCCGAGGACATTGCGGAAATCACGAAGGCCGCGGTCGAGACCTGCGTCTGGCCAATGTTTGAGGTCGTCGAGGGCGAATACCATCTAACCTACGAACCGAGGAAGAAACTCCCGGTGGAGGAGTTCATGCGCAAACAAGGCCGCTTCAAGCACTGCTTCAAAAAGGGCAACGAATGGATGCTCGAAGAGGCGCAGAAGTGGGTCGATCACAAGTGGGAAACCCTGCTTGCCAAGTGCAAATAATCCATGTTCTCATACAAAAGGGCGCGGGATCGCCGTTCGATCCCGCGCCCTTTCCTATGGTTCTTCTGCTGCATCCAAATAGCGTCCCTCCGCGTCAGACTGATACTGCTGGAGCTGCTCAATGAACTTCATAAGGCCGTTAAACAACGCAAAGTACAGCTTTTTGTAGTCAATGGCGTCTTTCATAAAGAAACCACCTTTCGTTTTTATACCTATAAATATACAATATAACTCTATAAATGTAAATAATACGAATCCTTTTTGTTAATCTTATTTCAAAAGAGATAGGAGTATCAAAATGGATGTTGGCAAACGAATGATCGCGCTGCGGGAACAGGCCGGCCTAACCACCAACCGGCTCGCCAATCTGTGCGGCCTGTCCCAAAGTTTTGTGCGCGCGGTCGAAATTGGGGAAAAGGGCATTACCGTGGAAAACCTATCGCTGATCTGCGATGCGCTTCATATCACGCTGCACGATTTTTTCACGTCCCCAGCCAGCGGGGACGACTGGAACGCGCTTGTCCAGCCGCTAACCGAGCCGCAGCGCAACGCTCTCAAAGCGTTTTTGAAAACCTTGGAAAGATAGACAAAAGGCCCGTGCACTGCTTTCGGTGCACGGGCTTCTTGTCTATCGAAACGGCTGCCTGAGCGACTCCAGAAC
This sequence comes from uncultured Butyricicoccus sp., assembly GCA_900547195.1. Taxonomy (GTDB): domain Bacteria; phylum Bacillota; class Clostridia; order Oscillospirales; family Butyricicoccaceae; genus Butyricicoccus_B. Next base: position 9,581 of record URFQ01000048.1, on the reverse strand, counting down.
CCTAACGCCGGCATTCCCGCCCAGGCTTTGGCCGCACTGCTGCACAGCCAGCCGGTTTCTTCACAAATCAATTTGCAGGAAACAGCCGCATTCGCTGACCGCGCGGGAAATCCCGCTCAGGGCTTCGGTCTCGTCAACTTTTTCGGCATCCAAACGAATGGAAAGCACGCCGTCTGCAAAATCGCGGCATGAAACCTCGATTTCCGCGCCGGTATCGCCGCCCAGCAGGCTGCGGAATACGGTGTCATCCAACACATGGCTGTCAAAACCCAGAAAACGGAAGGCTGCGCCTGCACCGACGCACGGTTCGAGGCCATCCGATTCCAGTTCCCCAAAGTGCGGGTCGAGCGCCACAAACGCGCCGCCTTGCCCGCGCTTGAGCATACGGCCGTCGTGCCAGATGCCGCTCAGGCCGGACAGGGCCGGCATCCCGGCTTCGCCGCACTCCGCGATCACGCCGACTTGCATGCCGCCCAGCAGGCCGCTGATGACGTGCATCATAATCTCAGGCGCCTGCGCATCCGCAGTCCCCTGTGCGCGCAGCTCATACGACGCCATCTCGTCTGCGCTTCCCAATTTGCAGAGGTTCAAGCACATGCTGTCCGCCAGAGCAGAAGTTCCATTTGTAAACTGTTTCATAGCAAAACACCTTCTTGGTTGTCTCATCGTTGCGTTAAAATATAGTATACCCCGCTTTATTGCGCCTATTCTACAACATATGCAGAACAGTTGCAAGACGCTTTTTCACTTTTCGTACACTTCCACAATTCACTCCGGCAAAGAGGGGCTTTTTTTGCAGCCATACTGGCGATTTCCTGCAAAAATGCCCTGTCTTTTTCGCTTTTTTTACGCATTTTGCCCACGGTTTTCTTTTCCGTTTTACATACCCTGAGAATAGGTTTTGTCTATTTTAAAAAGCCTTCAGACATTTGGAGGCTTTTTAAAATTGGTTTGTTTTTCATGAAACTCCCATTTTTTCATGCAAAAAACCGGCATGCCGATGCAAAAATTTTGTGTAATCGATTGCGCACGGGCAACTGTCCGAAATGCGCCGCATTCTCCTTTTCACGCGCCCTTGCGGTTCACCGTCGCAATCCCCGCGCATACCAGGAGCAGCGCGCACAAATTGCGGATGGTGAACACGCTTTCCTGCAAAACAATCGCGCTCAGCAGCGAGCCGAATACCGGGATCAGGAACATATAGACGGTCACTTTCCCAACCGGATGGTATTTGAGCAGCATGGCCCAAACCGTGAACGCGGTCGCGCTCAAAAGCGCCAGATAGCCGAGCAACACGAGGCCGCCGGCCGTCACGGCAACGCGCCCCGCGCCGCCGCCGGCCAGCCCCAGCGCCAGCAGCACCAGCCCGCCGAACGTCAGCTGCCAGCCCGTGATGACCATCGGATCCCGACCCGGGGTGATCTTGCGGCTGATCCCCGCGCCAAGGCCCTGCCCCAGCGCGCTGATCAGCATGAACCCCTCGCCGGTGAACTTCACGCCCTGCCCGCCAAGCCCTGCGCCGGACAGGATCACCAGCACGCCCGCAAAACCGAGCGCGCAGCCCATCGCTTTGCGCAGGTTCATGCGGTCATCCCGGAAGGCAATATGGGCGGCAAACACCGCGAAAAAGGTCGAAGTGGCGCTTAAAACCGAGCCGCGCACGCCCGTGGTGTTGCCAAGGCCGAGATAAAAAAAGATATATTGCAGGATGGTCTGCGCGCCCGAAAGCGCGAGGATGCCCGGCCATGCGTCCCGCTTTGGGAGCAGCGGCGCTTCGCGCCGCAAAAGTACGAGCGCAAGCACCAGAAGCCCGGCGATGGCAAACCGCAGCCCGGCAAAAAACAGCTTGGCCGGGACGTCGTCCCCGGCGATGGCAAAGAGCGCATATCCAGATTTCACGCCCGGTACCGCGCTGCCCCACAGCGCCGTGCACAGCAGCGCAGGCAGGAAAACCCCGCGGCGAATCCAACCTTTTTCCTTCATTTGATCCGATCCAATCCTTTGTCGAAAAATTCCTGCCAGGCGCGCGGCGCACCGGCGAGCACCGAACATTTTCCGGCCAGCGACACCGGCGCGCCGGAAAGCCGGCTGACGCATCCGCCCGCTTCAGTGACGATCAGCCCGGCCGCGGCATGATCCCACGGGCACAGCCGCGCTTCAAACATCAGGTCGGCGCGGCCCGCGGCCACATAGCACAGGTCGAGCGCCGCCGAACCTGAACGGCGCATATCCATGGTCACGTCGAACAGGGCGCGCGCCAAGCGGAAGGTGCGCTCAAAGGTTTCGGGGTAATAAGACGCGGTGCCGAAGCATACGATGCTGTCAGCGAGGCCCTTTTCCGAAACGTGGATCGGGATGCCGTTTTGCCGCGCGCCTTTGCCCTTTTCCGCGGCAAACAGCGTATCGGAATAGGGGTCGTAGACCACGCCGCAGGTCACCTCGCCGTCCCGGACGGCGGCAATGGACACTGCCGACGCGCGGTAACCCCGGACAAAGTTCGCCGTGCCGTCGATGGGGTCCACGATGAAAGCAAGCCCGTGCAGCGCGTCGCCCTTCATCGCCTCGCCCTCCTCCCCGATAAAATGCGCTTCGGGGTATGCCTCGAGCAGGCGGGTGCGCAGCATCCCCTGCACCTGCACGTCGTATTGGGTCACGAGGTTCCGGCGGCCATCCTTTTCCGCCGCGCCGATATGATCCGCTGAGAGGATCATGTCTCCGCCGCAGCGCGCGGCGGCTTCCAATGTTTTTCGCATAATTCTGTCCTTTCCCATCAGGATTTTCATCTATTTTATTGTAGGGGATTGCCGGCAAAAAAACAAGGCCGCCTGCTTTGGAGGCGGCGGCGCTCAGCGGAATTGATTCAGCTTTGGCATATAGGTGTACCCAATCCTCGCAAGGCGCTGCTCAAGCGCGCTGCGGCGGGTCTGCTCGCCATCGCATAAGGCGTCCAGGTCGTGATAGCGGTCGCGCAGCAGGGTATTGACCACGCTCAAAAGCATGGCCGGGTCATGGGGCAAAGCCATTGGGCTCCCCTCCTTTCGATCGGTTCAGCGGACGGATTCTTTGATTTCCTCTTCGGCTTCCGGGGCAGGCGCGCGCCCAAACAGCGGCTTGCCAAAAACGGGCGTGTGTTTCACCCGGTCAAGCTTTGGAATATACAGGTATTTGCGCACCAGATACAGCACGCCAATGGACGCCACCGCAATCAGGTTTTCGGCAGGCGACGTGTGCTCGACAATCATCTGGCGCGCAATGGCCAGCAGCATGATCTCGATGACCGAATCCAGCGTGTGGCTGCACAGCATCTTGACAAATTCCACCCCGATTACCAACATCGCCGCGACGCTGAGGTATTCGGAAAAGGCTGCGGGATCCCGGATCAGCTTCACCGGGCTGATGCTCTGCACAAGGCCGATGAGCGCAGCGGCCAGCGCGGCCAGCATCAGCAGTCCCACCAGCATCTCCACCAGGTTTGACAGGCGGCGCATCAATTCTCGCACATGGATTTTCATGATTTCCTCCCTGTTTCTTATTTCCCCATCAGTATAGCATGCGCAGCGCAGCGCTGTACAGGCCATGCGTCAAATATTCTTAACTCTTTTCCACGCTCCGGCCATAGAAGAACATGTATTGCTGCATCACGCCCGCAAAACCTTCATACCGCTCCAGCGGGAAGCGGCCGCCATAATGGCGGGCCACCATCTTCCGGATCCATGTGTCCACCGGGAAGGCGGCAAGATCGTGCAGGCCAAACAGCCGCACGCAGGCCGCGACCTTCGGTCCCACGCCGGGCAGCGCGGTCAGGGCGTGCCGGGCTTCGTCCGGCGGCAGCGCCGCCACGGCCACGGGGTCAAAATCGCTGTGCGCAATGGCATGGATATATTTGTCCCGGTAGCCAAGCCCGATGGCGCGCAGCGCGGGCAGGTCTGCGGCCGCGAGCGCTTCCTTTGTGGGGAAGGTATGGTATGGTTCCCCGGCGCGGTCGATCCGCCTCTCGCCCCAGTTCCGGCACAGCGCTTCCACGGCGTTACGGATGCGCGGGATGTTGTTATTCTGGGAAATGACAAAGGTGATCAGGGTCTCCCAAAGCCCCTGCCGCAGGATACGCAGCCCCCCGCCATAGGCAACCGCAGCGCGCAAAAAGGCGTCTTCAACGGGTACGGCGGCGCACATGGCCGCATAATCGGTATCCCAGTCAAAGTAGGCGCGCCAGAAGCTGTCGAAGCCGGCCTCGTCCGTATCGAAGGCCAACACATCGCCCTCCTGCTGCACGCGCACGCACCGGTCCCCGGCCAGCACTCGCCACCAGCCGCCCTCCCGCGCCTCCATACGGAAGCACTGGCCGGACGCGGCAATCTGCCCGAGGTTGCAGGGCGCAAGTTGTTTGTAGGTCATAATTTCCCCGCCTTTCTGTCCCTATTATAAATTGCGGCAAGGAATCACGCAACTGTTTTAATAGGCGAAACGTTATTCCAACAATACACCAAAATCCCATCACCATCTACCAGCAAGGCCATCACCATGCAACCTTCACAAAAAATATTTACGATTTTACGAAAAACTAGTTGAAATGCAGTATTGAAAGTGTTATACTTTTAACAAAGATAAATGTTAAACATTTCACAAACTTGCCTCTAAAAAATATTGGGAGGGATTCTCTTGGAAATCAAAACCGTAACCGTCATTGGCGCGAACGGTACCATGGGCTGCAACATCTCGGGTATCTTCGCTTCCTTCGGCAACGCGAAAGTTTACATGGCCTGCCGCAGCCTGGAAAAGGCGGAAAAGGCGGTCACCCGTGCAGCCAAGTCGGTGCGCGCGGAAGCCATTGCAGAAAATCTGGTGCCCGCGACTTTCGACGACCTGCCGCAGTGCGTCTCCGAATCCGACCTGATCTTCGAGTCGGTCTCCGAGAATTTTGAAACCAAGCAGGACATCATCGACCGCATCGCGGCCCATGTCCGCCCGGACGCGATCCTCGCCACCGGCACCTCCGGCCTGTCCATCGACAAGCTCGCAGAGATGTACCCCGAGAACTTGCGCCCGCGTTTCCTCGGCATGCACTTTTTCAACCCTCCATATATGATGACCCTGTGCGAGATCATCCAGAGCGAATACACCGATAAGGAAATGGCGGCGTTCCTGATGGATTACGCAAAGCGCAAGCTGGTGCGCACAGTCGTAAACGTGGCCGACACCGCGGCTTTCCTCGGCAACCGCATCGGCTTCCAGTTCATCAACGAAGCGTGCCAATATGCGGAAATGTATAAGGATAACGGCGGCATCGACTACATTGACGCGATCCTCGGCCAGTTCACCGGCCGCAACATGCCCCCGATCGCCACTGCCGACTTTGTCGGCCTGGACGTGCACAAGGCCATTGTCGACAACGTCTATGCAAACACCAAGGACTACGCCCGCTCGACCTTCATCCTCCCCGAATACATGCAGAAGCTGATCGACGAGGGCAAGCTCGGCCGCAAGGTCAAGCAGGGCCTGTACAAGACCGTCGTTGACGAGTCCGGCAAAAAGACCCAGTATGTTTTTGATATCGATTCGGGCGAATACCGGGAAAAAATCCGCTATAACTTCCCCTTCGCCAAGAAGATGATTGACTTCCTGCATCAGGGCGACTACCGTCAGGCGTTCGACTCCCTCAAGCACAATCACTCGATCGAGGCGGAAATCTGCCTGTCCTTCCTGATCAAATATGTGCTGTACTCCATCACTGCGGTCAAGCTGTCCTCGGATGATATCCACGCAGCGGACGCCGCCATGGCGACCGGCTTCGGCTGGGTACCCCCGCTGGCGGTGGTCGACGCGCTGGGCGGCAAGGAAGAGTTCATGAAGCTGGCGCAGCAGCGCCTGTCGAGCGAACTGCTCGCACGCATCAAGCTCAAGGAAACCTTGAAAGATCTGCCGGACGGATCGCACTACGACTACCGCAGCTACTTCAAGGGCAAGCAGTGAGAAAGGGAGGAGCAATGCTATGAATAAAGTATATGTAATGGGCGGCGCTCAGACCGACTTCGAGCGCAACTGGAGCCGCGAAGGCAAGAATGTGGTCGCCATGCTGCGCGAAGTCATGAGCGATGGCTGCGCAAACGCCGACCTGACCTATGACGATATTATTTCCCTCAACGAAGAAAACCGCGTATCCTGCTTTGTCGGCAGCTTCCTTTCCGAGCTGTACAACGACCAGAGCCATGTGGGTGCGCTGATGACCGAGGTGGACTCGGCGTTCTTCGGCGTGCCGAGCGTGCGCGTGGAGGCTGCCTGCGCAGCCGGCGCCGCAGCGCTCGACCAGGCGGTGACCAAAATCAAGGCCGGCGAGGCCGATGTGGCCATCGTCGTTGGCTGGGCGCTTCTCAACACCGTGGACGCTGCGACCAGCGCATCCTACACCGCGCGCGGCACCTATGTTGAAAAGGAATCCAAGTCCACCGACGGCCTGCCGAACCTGTACGGCAAGCTGACCGACGCTTATCTGGAAAAATACGGCGCGCCGGCCGACCGCGTTATGAAGGCGCTGGCGCACCTGACCGAAATCGCGTACGAAAACGGCAAACGCAACCCGAACGCGCAGACCCGCAAGCTGTTTATGAATGAAAAGCAGGCCAACCTGCGCGGCTGCTCGACCAACCCGCTCGTCGCGGGCCGTCTGGCGCAGTCGGACGCAACCCTGACCACCGACGGCGCGGCAGTTGTCATCCTCGCAAGCGAGGAGTTCAAGCAGAAGCACTGCCCGGACCGCGCCCTGCCGGTCGTCAAGGGCCGCGGTTTCCGCGTGGCCCCGATGGAGCTGAAAACCAAGCTGACTGAGGCCCGCGTGAGCGACTATCTGCTGCCGTGGACGTACAGGACCGTGGAAGAGGCCTACAAATCCGCCGGCCTGACCGCGGACGATATCGATGTGTTTGAACTGTACGACTACTACACCGCAGGCGAGCTGATTGAGCTGTCCTGCGTAGGGCTGTGCAAGCCCGGCGAGGAATACCGCCTCATTGAGGACGGCGTCATCGCTTTTGACGGTGCAAAACCGGTCAACCCGACCGGTGGCCTGATCGGCGGCGGTCATCCGCAGTCGGCGACCGGCGTGCGCATGTTCCTCGACCTCTACAAGCAGCTCACCGGCACAGCCGGCGGCTGCCAGGTGCCGAATCAGGTCAAAAACGGCCTGATGCTCAACATGGGCGGTTCGGCAACTTCCAACTATGCGTTCATCCTCGGGATGGAGTAATTCATCCCTCAATTCTCTCTCCCCTTTTTTCACAGGCAGCGTCCCATACCTCTGATGCTGCCCGGATTCCCCGGCTTCTGCGAGCCGGGGAATTTTTTTGTCAAAAACCCAAGCCGGAAATTGTATTTTTTGCGGAGGAATGCTATAATAACCGCATAACACGCGCCTTTTGTCGTTTTATTTCACCTGCCGCTGTGATATAATAATAACAGTGTAAGGGTTCCATCTTTGTATTTTGCCTGACCGCGCCGGTTTCGGCGCCCTTTTGTCATGTCTGAAAACGAGTAAAGGAGAACGGGAATGTTCACGATAGACCAGTATGTAAAGGTCCAAAGCCTCAGCGAGGCGTACGAACTGGCCCAGAAAAAGACCGCGACCATCCTCGGCGGTTGCGGCTGGCTGAAAATGGGCCGCCGTCCGATTCAAACCGCGATTGACCTCAGCGGCCTTGGGCTGGATCAAATCCAGGAAACCGACGGTTATTTCGAGCTGGGCTGCATGGCGACGCTGCGCCAGATCGAAACGAGCAAGGCGCTCGCCGCCTGCTTCGGGGACTGCATCGCGGAATGCCTGCGGCACATTGTCGGCGTGCAGTTCCGCAACTGCGCCACAATCGGCGGCTCCATCTGGGGGCGCTTCGGCTTTTCCGACCCGCTGACCCTGTTCCTCGCGCTGGACGCTGAGGTATGCTTGTACCGCGGCGGCATGATACCGCTGCGGGACTTTGTGCGGATGGATTATGACCGCGACGTGCTGGCCGCCGTGCGCCTGCCGAAGCGCGGCCAAAAGGCCGTTTATCTCACCCACCGCGCGAGTGCAACCGATTTCCCGGTGCTTGCGTGCGCGGTGTGCAGGTTTCCCGCCGGTTCCGGCGGCAACGGCTTCCGCGCCGCCGTCGGCGCGCGCCCGCAGCGCGCGGCGCTCATTTCCGACTCGGACGGCATCCTGGACGCCGGCGTGACCGCCCACAGCGCGGCGGCGTTTGCAGACTGGGCGGCCGCGCAGTTCACCTATGCGTCCAATATGCGCGGCAGCGCGGAGTTCCGCCGCCATCTGACCCGCGTGCTTATAAAACGCGCCCTTTTGGCGCTGGAGGTGTGACCCCATGGCAAAAGTTTTGATTTCGTTCACCCTGAACGGCAAGAAGATCGAGGACGCGGTCGCGCCCGGCCAACCGCTGCTCGAATATGTGCGCGAAAAAGGCTGCCTGTCGGTCAAGCGCGGCTGCGAAACCTCGAACTGCGGCCTGTGCACCGTCCTGATGGACGGCAAGCCGGTGCTCTCGTGCACCGTACTCGCCGTGCGCGCGGACGGGCATGCCATTGTCACCCTGGAAGGAGTACAGGACGAAGCGGCCGATATCGGCGCATATCTGGCCGACCAGGGCGCAGAGCAGTGCGGCTTCTGTTCGCCCGGCCTTATTATGAACATTATTGCCATGACGCGCGAGCTCAAAAACCCGACAGAGGACGAGATCCGCGCTTATCTCGCGGGCAACCTGTGCCGCTGCACCGGCTATGTCGGCCAGCTGCGCGCAATCCGCGCCTATCTCGCGGCAAAGGAGGAGGGCTGACATGGAAACCAGATACGTCGGCGCGCCCGTCCGCAAGTCCGATGCGCGCGCGCTCACAACCGGCCAGCCGGTTTACACCGACGACATTGCGCCTGCCGGCTGCCTCATTGTCAAGGTGCTGCGCTCCCCGCACGCGCACGCCCTCATCACGGGAATCAACACCAACATCGCCAAAAAAGTGCCCGGCATCGAATGTATCCTCACCTATGAGGACGTGCCGCAAAAACGCTTTACCATGGCCGGCCAGACCTTCCCCGAGCCGTCGCCCTACGACCGCCTGATCCTTGACCGCCGCGTGCGCTTTGTGGGTGATGCGGTCGCGATTGTCGCGGGCGAGACCGACGCGGCGGTGGACAAGGCGCTGCGGCTCATCAAGGTACAGTACGAAGTGCTGCCCGCGCTGCTCGACCCGCGCAAGGCCAAGGACAACGCAATCCTTGTGCACCCCGAGGAGAGCTGGAAATCACTCTGCCCGGTGGGCGCGGACAACATGCGCAACCTGTGCGCGTCCGGTTCGGATGCAAACGGCGACATCGACGCCGTGCTCGCTTCGTGCGACGTCGTGCTTGAGCGCACCTATTCAACGAAGCCCAACCAGCAGGCCATGATGGAAACCTTCCGCACCTACACCCAGCTCGACGCTTACGGCCGCCTGAACGTCATCTCCTCGACGCAGGTGCCGTTCCATGTGCGCAGGATCCTGTCCCACGCGCTGGATATCCCGAAAACCCGCATCCGCGTGGTCAAGCCGCGCCTCGGCGGCGGCTT